>NZ_JAEVHM010000001.1 GCF_016802865.1 Micromonospora parastrephiae
GCGGCACGTCGTCGACCAGCGCGTCGCGCAGCCGCCGCGCTGTGGCCGCGCCTGCCGGCCAGCCCACGACCGCCCAGAGCCGGCTCAGGGAGTCCAGGTGGGCCACTGCCTGTCGGCGTCGCCGCAGCCGGGGATGGTCCACGTCCGGGTACGGTCGCACGGCCGTCGGGTCGGCCGGGGGCAGCACGCGGGCGCTGGCCGACTGCACCACGTCTCCCTGCACAGACAGTTCCACGACCAGGCCGGCCGGCCAGTCCGTCAGCACCGGACCAAGCGCCAGGTGCAGCACGTCCAGCTTCAGCCCGTCGCGGTCCTCGGCCCGCTCGGCCATCATCAGCCCGCCCGGCATGGACATCCCGTCGTGGCCGCCGTGGCCGTGCCGCCACGACCCGCCGCCGTCCGGCCCCGGGTCCGGCAGCTTGCGCTCGGTCCCGGCCAGCCGGGCGACGGCCGCGTGCAACCCGGACGCCACCCCGGACGGGTTGATGATTCGCACCCGCGCCCGGGGGCCGGGAAACTGGTCCCACACCCGCTCGATCGCCGCCGCCAGCTCGGATCCCGGCTGGCCGGCCACGACAAGCAGGTCGGCGTCCGCCGGGGACGCCGCGAGCGGCCATCCGGCCCGGTCGGCGTGGGCCTCCACGGCCAGGCGTGCGGCGGTGGCGCCGGGCGCGGCGGCGAGCAGCAGGTGCGGCCGGCGTGACGCCCAGCGGGCCAGGAGGTCACCGGTCAGGCCCACCGCAGCGCGCCCTCACGCCAGGCGTAGAGGACGCCGGCCATCAGCAGACTGAGGAAGACGAACATCTCCGCCACAGCGGACGCGCCCACGTCGGCGACCACGACCGCCCACGGGTACATGAACAGCATCTCCACGTCGAAGGCGAGGAAGAGCAGGCTGACCGCGTACCAGCGGACGTGGAACCGGGAGACCGCGTGCTCGCGGGGCGGCAGCCCGGACCGGAACGCGGCGACGGTCGACAGCACGGGGGCCACCGCCGTCCGCAGGTGCACCAGGTACAGGGTGCCGACGAGGGCGGCGGCCAGCCCGAGCATGGCGAGCACCGGCAGGTACCGTTCCAACCGCCTTCTCCTTCCCGAATCGGCGCCTTGACCCTGCCAGCCCGCGGGACGGCCGTCGGGCTTCCGCCGGATACCGGTCAGCCGGTGGAACGCCGCTGGCCCGGCAGCGCCGCCGCGGCCCGTTGTGCGCGACGACGAGGCTGCCGGCGGTCCAGAGCAGCGGTCCCGCGCTCGCTCGCCGGCACTGAAGGTCAGATAGAACAGCGCGGACACGCCGATCGGGCCGAACCAGCCGAGGAAGACCAGTTCCCGTCAGGGCAACCCCAGGGGCTCCCGGAGCGCCAGCACCACCGGCAGCCGCCGCAGCAGGACCGCGACGGCGAAGAGCGGCAATCGCCAGCCCGCGTTGAGCCAGTCGCCCGCTACCCGCCGGGCCACCGGCCATGCACGGCTGGCGTGCCGACGCCTCACCTGCGACGGGCGTGGGCGGTGGCCCGAGCGTTGGCCTTCTCAATTGCCTCGACGAGCTCACCCTTGTTCATGTTTTCCGGGTCGCCGATGCCGACCTTGCGGGCCACGTCGTCCAGGTGGCCCTTGCTGGCGTTGGCGTCCACCCCCTGGGCGGTCGGTCGGTCGCGGTCCCGCGAGGCCGGGGTGCCCTGAGCCGCCTGCGGGTCCGAGGGGCCTTTGTGCTCCTTGGGCTCCCAGTGGTCGCCGACCTTCTCGTGGGTGTGCTTCAACGACGCGTAGGCGGCCCGGTGCGCCCGCTCGCCGTCGCCGTAGCTCTCCTCGGCCGACTCCAGGGTCTTCTTGTACGTGCGAACTGCCTTGTCGTCCGAGCGCGCGATGGTCGACGGGACGTCGTCGCGCATCTCCTCGGCCTGGTCGTGCTTGTCCGCCATGTCGTCCTCCCGATTCTTTGTCACCTGCCCAGTTCGCCGCGGGCGGCGTCGGCGCCGGCGGGCAACACCCGGCCCGCGGTCTCGGTGACGATGTCCCGCACGTCGTCCGCGAGCCGGGCCGAGGGGCCGCCGGCCGCGCGCAGCTGCGCCAGTCCCACTCGCCCCAGCAGCACGGCTGCGCCCAGGTAACCGGCGGTGAGACCGGCGGCGCCAGCCGGCGCGGGAGCAGCCGTCTCCAGCATGCGCAGCACCGTTGCCGACGCCGCTCGGCGCCGAGCACCAGGCAGCCGCCGGCAGCGGCCAGCAGCGCGATGCCCACGCCGGCCGGCCGAGCCGCCTCGCCCACCTGCGCGCGCAGCGCCCGGACCTCCTCGCGAACCACGTCGCCACGTCCTCGGCCAGCCGCTCTGTCGGGCTCTGCCGCCCGTCCCCTCCCACAGTCCCCCCCGCTCATCACACCTCCACTGCGCCGCCGAGTGCTCGCGGCGTACCCGGACGGGCGGGCGGCACACCCCGATGCCGCAGGTTTCGGTCCGCGGGCGGGAGCGACGGCAGCGCCCTACCCGCACTGGTCGCTGCGGTCAGCGGTGCACTGGGCCGGGACAGGGCTGATCGTGTCCGTGGCCCTCGGTTAGGTCGTGATCTCGCTGGGCGTCGGACCGGGCCGCTTCGACCGGCTGGCCCTGACCATCCGGGTCATCACCGCGTCCGTTCCGGGGCATCCCGTGCCGGACGCACGAGCGTGCGTCGCGGTGGGCCTCGGCGTGGAACGAACCCTCGGCCAGGGCATCGGGTTCGGGTTCCGGCGACTGACCGACATCATTCGAAGGATCCTGCACCGGCAGCCTTGAGCCGCCTGTGACGGGGAAGCGGCGACCGGACCCCGGGCGTTGTGTCCGGGTGGAAGGCTTTCCAGAAGGCTAATTGTCGGCGGGGGTCGCGGGCGGCGCAGCCGGGTTCACTGGTGGTTTGTCGTCGACCACCTTGCGGCTGAGGCTCACCTGTGCGGTGCCGGTGCCGCCGACCTGGATGTCGTCGTACGCCTGGAGCCGGTGATCCGCGCCGAGGTAGAGCACCGACATGACCAGGGGCATCGGTTCGTCACCTTCGAGTCCGCGCAGCCCCGCCCCGCCGGTGGAGCCCTGCACTGCCAGCCGGGTGGTGACCGTGCCGGTCGGCGGCATCGTCGTCACCTTCCGCTGGTGCGTGTGGCCGGCCAGGACGAGCGGCGTGGCACCGTTGAGCGCGGTCGCTGACGCGGGGTCGTGCACCAGTGCGATGTCCACCGATTGGTCCAGCGAGCGGATCGTCGTGGCGAGTTGCTTTCCCGTACCCTCGACCGTCGTCGCTGGTTCCTCCCAGGGCCCTGCCTCGGCTTCCTGCTTGTCGGGCGTGAACCGGGGGTCGCCGATGCCGGCGACCGTCACTCCGGCGACCGTCGTGACGGAGTCGTTGAGGACGACCGCGTTCGGCTGGCTGGCCACCGCCGCTGCGGTTCGGGGTGAATCGTGGTTACCGCGGATGTAGACGTACGGAGCCTTGAGCTGGCCGATCATGGAAACGTACGACGTCTCGGGTTCGCTGCCCCAATCGGTGATGTCTCCGGTGTCGATGACGAGGTCGATGTCGTACTGCTCGACCACGGTATTGATCATCGGCCAGGCGGCGGGGTTCAGGTGCAGGTCCGAGACGTGCAGGATCCGGGTGGTGTCGGGTGCTGCCTGGTAGATGGGCAGGGTCGACACGGTGGTGTACAGCTCGCCGACGTTGCCGACGAGGCGTTGGAGTTGCTCGGCATAGCGGCTGTAGTCATCGGCGATCCGTTGCGCGTCACCGATCAGCGCCGGGGCGTTGACCAGCAGGCCCTCGTACCGGGGTTCGGCAAGCGCCTGCGGTCGTACCGTCAGGGCGGCCGTGCCGAGGGTGCCGCCGGTGACCAGCAGCGCGAGGCCACCCGACCAGGCGACGCGACGCACGGACCGGAACGTCAACCCGGCGAGCAGCATGGACGCGAGGACCGACACGCCGAGCGTGCGCAGCCCGAGGCGGACCAGGGCGTCGCGGAGGTCCTCGGGTGCCGTGGTGCCGGCGTGAGCGAGGCCGGCGGGGTCGTCGAGCAGAGCCTCGGTGCGTCGCTGGTCGAGTGAGTCGAGGCGGACGGTCAGCCGCGCGGGACCGTCGTGGCTGTCGAGAAAGAGCGATCCCAACGGGGGTATGGCGATCTCCGTGCCGCCGTCCGTGGATGGGGTCAGCTGGAACGCGACCCGGAATGGCCCGACGTCACTGGCGCCTCGGCCGCCGAGGAGGGTGCCGATCGTGATGCCCGTGGCGGTGACGGCGACCAGGGCGACCGCCGCCAGGACACGGCCCGCCCACGGCGAGCGCATGATCTGGCGGGGCCGAACGGCCGCGTGTCTGAGGCGTTCGGCCAGGGCGGTGCGACGCGGAGGCGCCGCGTCCGGGGGCGAAGTCACGAGAGGATCCGATCTGTGGGGTAACCGAGGGACGGCGGGGTCAGTTCGAGGGGGCGGCCCGGTCTTCGGCCCCTGCGCCCAGCAGGCCGAGCAGTCCGGCGGCGAAGAGCTGCCGCCGGACGACAAGGGCGAGGTTCTCCAACCGCAGGGTGCCGCCGCGCACGGCGACGGCGCGTTGGCACGCCACGAGCGTTCCCATGCCGGTGGAGTCGATGAAGGTGAGGTCAGCGACATCGAGGATGACGTCTCGCACCGCCTCGGACGCCAACGCCGCAACGACCGCGTCGTGCACGAGTCCGCTCGTTGCGAGGTCCATCTCCCCGCCCAACCGGATGCGGGTGGCGGCCCCCATCTGCATCGTGTCGACTGTCAACTCCACGCACGACTCCTAACCGTGGCAGTGCCAGGTGAAACATGCATGGATGCAATGACCTATTTTCGCAGGCCAGCCAATCTTCTGCGGGATCCGTGTCCAAGATCGCCAAGCGCGAGGCGTTTCCGTCGCTCACTGGACCACGGGCCGGCGCTCGGCCAGCAGAAGTGCGATGTCGTCGTGTGGTTCGCCGCCCACGTGCCGGTGCACGGCGTCCCAGACCGCGTCGAGACAGCTGTCCACCGACGGCTCGGCCAGACACGCCCTGAGCGCAGGCATCGGAAAGAAGCGCCGTTCGCTGTCGCGTGCCTCGAGCAGGCCGTCGGTGAGGACCAGCAGCCGGTCACCGACATCCCAACGGCCCACCTTCCCCGGTGCCCGAGGCCCACCCAGACCCAATGGCCGATCCGGCGCAGGCACCGTCAACTCCTCCAGTTCTCCGGAGCGGTGCCGCAGGATCGGCGCGGGATGACCGCAGTTGACGGTCCGGATCTCGCCCCCGCGCAGCTCGACCAGGACGGCGGTGACGAACGTCGCGCCCCGGGCGGGAGTCGGCTCCCGAGCGACGAGATCATCCAGGTCGCGGGCCACCTGCGTCAGGTCGGGCCGAACGATCGCCGACTGCCGGAACGCCCCCGCCACCGCCGACGCCAGCCGCACCGCGGCAAGCCCTTTGCCGCAGACGTCACCGACGATGATCCGCAGCCGGTCCTGGTCGGCCACCACCTCGTACAGGTCGCCACCCACGCCAGCCTCCTCGTAGGCCGAGACGTACCGGGCCGCCAGCTCCACCCCGGCCGCGTACTGCGGCGGCTCACGCAGGATCGCCGCCTGGGTGATCCGGACGATCTCGGCCATCCGGCGCAGACGCTCCTCCCGTCCCGTCCGAGCCCGCGCCACGTACACCGCCATCAGACTGACCGTGATGACCACCGCCACCCGCAGCAGGTGATCGAGACCGCCGAGCATGCCGGTGGGCACCCCCGCCCCCCACCGCCGCCGCCGTCGCGGTCGCCGACACCACGGCGGTGCGGCGCGGGCTCTCGACGGCGGCGGCGAACAGCGGGGCGAGGGCCAGAAAGCCAATGAGTACGGCATGGGTGCCCGCCGCGACGTCGATCAGCAGGACAACCGCGATGAATCCGATGGCCAGCCGCACCCCGAGCCAGCGGGTCCACCTGCCCGGCTCCGCTTCAGCGACGGAGGAACGGGCGGCCGGCTCCCTGCCCTCGCCGCGCTCAACCGGAGGGTTGGGCCGCATGGCTCCGCCGATCCGGATCGTCGCCCGCCGACGATGCCTCTGGGTCGAGCTGTCGGCGTAGCGCCTCGATCTCCGCGCGCAGGGCCGCGATGTCGTCGGCGGTCGCCGGCGCGGTGCCGCCCTTCTGGGAGACCCGATCCACGATCCAGGTCGCCAGCGAGCCGGTGACGAAACCGATGAGGCCGATGCCCCCGATCATGAGCCCCAAGGCGACGAACCGGCCCGTCCCGGTGACCGGGAAGTGATCACCGTAGCCGACGGTCGTGATGGTCACCGTCGCCCACCACAGGGCGTCGTCGAACGACGCGATGTTGCTGCCCGCCGCAGACCGCTCGGCGTCCAGCACCGCGAGCGCGGATACCAGCACCAGCAGCATGGTGGTGGCGCCCACGTACACGGCGAGCCGGCCACGTGCCCACGACTCCGCGCGTCTGCTCAGGCTCAGCACCACGGTGATCAGCCGCAGGGCGCGCAGCGGGCGCAGGACGGGGAGCACCAGGACTGCGAGGTCGAAGAGGTGATCGCGCAGGAACCGCTGCCGGGCTCTGGTCAGGCTCAGCCGCACCACGAAGTCGACCCAGAACGTCAGCCAGATGAGGACAGTCGTCGCCTCGCACACCCGGAGCCAGGATTCCGCCAGATCGGGCCGCAGGATCGGTGCCGCGTAGACCACGAGAAACAGGACCGACAGGACGGTCAACGGGAGTGCTGTCAGCCGCTCCCACCGCGCGGCCCGGTCGGCGGGCAGCGCTTCAGTCCTCACCTGCATGAACGGCCCACCCGACGATTATGCGTGCACCCGTGCAATCATTTCAGGGTGAAACTGTACGGGGAAGGCGGCACTGCGTCGACCGCAGCTGACGATCAGCTGGTTGACGGCCTGTCCGCGCTGGCCCGGACCTTGGTAGGGATCACCGCCCGAACCCTGGGGTCGGTGGACGCCGAAGTCACCCTGCCGCAGTACCGGACTCTTGTCATTCTCGCGTCACGCGCTCCGCTGCGCACCGTGGATCTCGCGTCGTTGTTGGGGGTGCACCCGTCGACGGCGACGAGAACGTGCAATCGCCTGGTACGCCGGGAGTTGGTGGCCCGCCGTCAGCAGCCCGATGACCGGCGGGTCGCCTGGTTGAGCCTCACCGAGGGCGGCAAAAGGCTCGTGGGCGATGTCATGCGACGCCGGAGCGCCGAAATCCGGCGTCTGCTGAACGTCGCCAACTCCGGGCGCCGGCGGACGCCCGCCGAGCTGATCAATTCCCTGGTGATCGCCGCCGGAGAGCCGACGGAGGAGCTGTGGTGGCGGCACTGGGAGCGGTCAGCGTCGGGACCTGACGACGGGATCCATCAAGCAGGTACCGTTACCCCCTGACGATACCTGCAGTCATGCAGGTATCTTGGCGTACCTTAAGGCGTCGGCTCACAGGAGGTGGCAGAAGCCCGTGTTCAGCATCCGGTCCTCCGGTGCGGGGCTCGCGCCGAGGACCCTGCACCTCTCCGGAGAACTGGACATGGCCGTTTCCGGCCACCTGCGCGAAGCCGTCGAGCGCACGCTCGCGGCGACCTCGACGCAGTGGCTGATCGTCGACCTTCAGGACACCACTCTGATCGACTCCAGTGCGGTCAAGGAGTTTGTCGACGTCCACCGGTTCGCCGCCCGGCAGGGACGGTCCTGATCCTGCGCAACGCCAACGGAATTGTCGCCGAGGTGCTCCGGGTCACCGGGGTGGCGGCCACGCTCGGGCGTCCCGCGAACCGGCCGACCGGCACGATTTACGGCTCGCCGACCGGCAGATGACATTCGCGTGCCACGAATGAGATGGACCATCCTGCGCGACTTCGAGAGTGGTAGCACCCGGATCACCCTCACCGGCGGCCTCACCCTAGAAGCGGAACCACACCTTGCCGCCCTGCTGCTCGCGGGTGCCCTGGACGCCCCACTGACCCTCGCGGTCGACCTCGACACGATAACGACGTCGGACGTCGCCCCGATCGGCACGTTCCTCGCCCGCTGGGCCACCGACCGCTCCGACGGGCCGGAGCTGAAGGTGTCGGCCAATCCGCTGACTCCCCCGGGACGACTGCTCCGCGCCATACTCGGTCGGCACGCGACCCTCGGCAGGGCTCCGCTCGAACACCCCGCCACACGCGCACCGATCCCACCTCACCGCGCGCACCTGCGACTGCCCGCCGACGCGCAGTCGCCCGCCGCTGCCCGCAGGCTCGTCGCCCGACAGTGTCACGCCTGGGGCATGCACGCGGTGGCCGACCGAGCGATGGTCATCGCCTCGGAGCTCGTCAGCAACGTCGTCCAACACGCCGGAACCGACATGGATATCACCGTCGCCAACGTGGCGGGCTCGCTGAGGATCAGCGTCCGGGACCGCGAGGGCGAAACACCCGACTCCACCACCCCGACCCTCCCTCGTCAGGTCACCGAAGGTGGTCGTGGCCTGCCGATCATCGCCGCCCTGACCACGAACTGGGGCTTCTTCCCCTTCGGCGACGGCAAGACCGTCCGGGCCGTGATCGACGGCCCCAACGGGTCACCCGTCAGCGGACGAGCTGTCCCGATCCCGCCGCCGGGGCCGCAGCGGCCGGCGGACCCGGTGTAGCACGCCGAACCAGGCGGGTGCTTCCCTCGACTCGTCGAACGCTCGCGCTACCACCACGTCGGTCGACGAGTGCAACAGGATGGAGATCACGATTGTCAGGGCGACGAGGTGGAACACCTCGTCGCCGGCGGCGATGCCGGACTCCAGGACCAGCAGCCCGTAGACGACGGAGGCGAAGCCCTTCGGCCCGAACCACATCGCGGCGGCCTGTTCCCTGACGCCGAGCCCGGAGCGCAGGAACGAGATCCACAACGCGACCGGGCGGGCCACGAAGATGGCCAGCACCGCGAAGGCCCAGCCGGCCCACGAGATCTCGCCCAGGAACCGCACCGAGATCAGCGCGCCGAAGACCAACAGCGCGGCGAGTTTCAACAGCTCGGCGATGTTCTCCCCGAAATGCTCGAACGCCGCCCGTTCTCTCGGCCCGAACGTGGCCACGGTGATTCCGGCGGCGAACGCCGCCAGGAACAGGTTGCCGTGCGTGATCTTGCCCAACGCCAACACGAGCAGCCCGATCGCCACCCCGTTCAGCGGCGCGTACGCCGCGGACGCCGCAAGCCAACGGGTCCGCTCCAAGGCGATCGCCAGCAGCGGCACCAGCACACCGATGAGCAGCCCTACCGCGAGTTCGCTGGCAATCTTGCCCAGGTGCAGGTCGTCCGAGCCTGCGGCCAGAGCGAGCAGCAGCACCACGAACGGGAGGGCCAGCCCGTCGTTGACGCCGGACTCCACGTTGAGCAGATGCCGCAGCCGGGCCGGGACCTTGTCATTGCCCACCAGCGCCGCCGCGAACACCGGGTCGGTGGGCGCGAGGATAGCGCCGATCAGCAGCGCCTCCGGCCAGCCCAGGCCAGCCACGAAGTGGGCCAGGAGCGCCGTGATCAGCAGGGTGAGTGGCAGGCCCCAACCCAGCGCCCGGCCGGGCAGCCGCCACGCCGAACGCAGGTCCGCCCACCCGACCCGCATGCCGTCGGTGAACAGCACCGCGAACAGGGCTAGCTCCGCGAGTTGCGCCACGATGGGGGAATCGGAGTGCAGGTGCAGCAGCCCGGTGGTGTCCTCGCCGAGTATGAACCCGGCAACCAGGAACAGCGCCGCGGTGGACAGGATGGTGCGGTGGGCCAGCGCCGAGAGCAGCACCGCCATCAGAAGGACAACGGCGAACGACAACAACAGCATCGGTCACGCTCCACAGACGTGCGTCATCACGATGCCGGCCAGACCTCGCGGCGCCCCACTGGATCCGAATGATCATAGCGTCAGCGGTGGACGGCCCCGCTTGCCATCGGAAGGTGTCGGCCGCTATGGGCGCACCTAACCCGCACCGTCGAGCACGTCGTCGAGGCTGCTGGCGTCACCAAGCCGGTCGCGCCGGATGACGCTGAGGCTCCCGTCCGACTCCAGCACGACCGCAGCCAACTCGCTCAGGTCCCCGGCACCATGACTGCGGGCCGCCTGCCGGATCTCACTCCCCGCGACCCGGGCCCGCCGCAGCGCGGCGTGCCGCAACTGCCCGTCGCGCAACAGCATCATCGGACGCGCCTTGAGCAGGCGCTGCGACGGCGGCCAGCGTACGACCAGCAGCGCGGCCAGATATTGCAACGTCACCAGCAGGGCCAGCGCGAGGATCCCCTCGACGACTGATACGTCCCGCGAGAGCAGGATCGTCGCGAGAGTAGATCCGAGTGCCACCGTGACCACAAAGTCGAACGCGTTGAGCTTGGACAACGTGCGCTTCCCGGACAGTCGCAGGATGAGTACCAGTGCCGGGTAGACGATCGCGGCGACGACGAGCAGCCGGAGCAGGTCACTGGGGGTCTTCAGCAGCATCGGGTTGACGTACCCCCGAGGCTGGCTCGTATCCGAAGGCCGACGGCGTGTTTGGGGACGTCGGAACGGTGGATGTCCGCTTCGCGGCGGGTGAGTCCTACGAGTGCTCTTGACTGGCGCTCACGTCTGGGGCGCGCCAATCAGGATGGCGACCAGGGCACCGTGGGCTGCAGTACCGCCTCCTGCAGCGCCACCGTGCGCAGCCGGGTGACCTGCTGATATGCCGGATCGGCGACCATCGCGCAGAACGCCTTCCGGCTGGGGTACCGGACCAGCAGGACGACGTCCCAGGCCTGCCCGTCCTTGGCAACAAGCGCCCGACCGCCCGCACCGGCATAGATCACCTCAGCGCCGTAGCGGGGCAGGAACGTCTCCCGCAGTTCCGTGGCGTAGCTCGAGTAGGAGTCGCGGCCTCCGTCGGCGAACCGCAGCAGGTTGAGCATGACCACGGGTGCCTCCGGATCTTCCGTCAGGAAGTCCCGGAGGTCACCGCCGGTGGGGTCGACCGCCATCACGCCTCCTCGGCTCGGCTGTGGGAAAGCCTAGTGTGAAGGCGAGGGTGGGTCACTACCCCTTCGAGGCGTGGCCGAAGGGGTGGATGCGGGCGTGCCGGCGGCGCTCGGCGTGCCGGGTGTACCACCAGGTCGGGGGCTGATGGTAGGCCCGTCGTCCGGTGACGGCGACGCCGGGCCGGTACTCGGCAACGGGTCGGTACTCGGCTGGGGCGTGGTGGTCACCTCGGGCTCCGGCGTCGGCGACGGGCTGGCCGGAGGGCCGTCGGTCGGGTGCGGCGCCGGTGTGTGCGAGTCCCTGTCGTCCGGAACCGTAGGTGACTCCGTCCTGGCGGTCGGTCGCCTGCCGGTCGTCGCACCGGTCCCGTAATCCTGCGGCGGACGGGGATCGGCCCAGGCTCTGCGGCTTCGTGCGGTTCAACGAACAAGCCGGCCGGTACTTTCGGTCCGGCACCGGTCGCCGCCCCGTTGACCCCCGTCGCACTGCCACGGACCCTCCCGGTCGTCTTGTGGCGTCGGCTCTGGCTCGCTGCGGCCATGCCCCGTTCAGCTCGATCGTCACCAAACCGTCACGGTTTCGGGGTCGTGCCGCCACATCCCAGGGAACTTTGTTGCAGAAGCGGTACGACGAAGCGGAGGAACCACTAATGAGCAGAAGGCATGGCCGGGTGCACCCAGCAGCGGCAACCCTCTCGGCGGTGGTCCTGCTCGCCGGAGGCTGCACCGGCGAGCCCGCAGCGCCGCGGCCCAGTCCCGTGCCGACGCCCACCACCGCACTGGGCACGGTCGCGCGGGCGGAGGTGGGCGACCAGCTGACCGTGACCGCAAGCGTCGAGCGGGTCATCACCGACGGCGCGTTCGTCGTCCGCGACGTGGACCTGACCGACGGGGCCCTTCTCGTGCTGTCGACGGGCCTGACGGTGCCCGCCGCGCCGCAGTTGGTGACCGTCGAGGGCACCGTGATCCGGTTCTCCCACCGCGACCTCACCGGCCGCTACCACCTCGGGCCACCGGGACCGTACCGGGCCTTCGAGGGCGGGCGCGCCCTCGTCGCCCGGGAGCTGACCGTCTGGTGACGATCCCCCACGCACCGCGGAGAGGTGCGCCGCCGCATCGCCGAGCCGGGCGCGTCCGACCGACCCAGCCCGCACCGGCCGTTTCCAACAATCCGCTGACAACGGCTGCCTAAGGTGAAGCAGACGCGACAGTAACGCACCGACCGGTCGCCGCCGAGGACGATGGGCAAGCAACATGGAGCGGTTCCTGGAGGCACTCTGGGACACGAGCAGCGTGAGCGGTCGCCTCGTGACCAGCATCGTCCTGATCGTGCTGGCCTTCGTCATCGCCGCCCTGGCCGGGCGCCTGTCCACCCTGCGGGTAAAGGACACCACCAACCGCTACTACCTGCGCAAGGCGACGCACTACCTGACCGTCGTGGTGTTGCTGTTCGCGCTGGCACTGCTGTGGAAGCCGTTCGCCGGCCGGATCGGCCTGGTCGTCGGACTACTCGGCGTCGGTCTCGCGCTGGCCCTGCAGGAGGTCATCGGCGCCTTCGCCGGATGGATCAGCATCATCACCGGCCGGCAGTACCGCGTCGGTGACCGGATCCAGATGTGCGACGTGCGCGGTGACGTTCTCGAAATCACCCCCCTGCGCACCCGCCTCCTGGAAAGTGGCTCTTCCACCGACCCGGAATCCTGGATCCGTGGCCGCCAGTACACCGGCCGGGTGGTCTCGCTGTCGAACCGCTTCGTGTTCTGCACACCGGTCTACAACAGCAGCATGGTCCTGGACCACCTGTGGGAGGAGTTGACCCTGCCCATCCCCTACGAGGCCGACTGGCACCTCGCGGAGAGCATCCTGTGCGAGGAAGCCCAGAACGTCTCCTCGACGGCCGAGGCGCGCCGCGCCATCGACGCGATGCGCCACCGCTACCCCACCGCCGAGGCGGAAGTCGATCCCCGCGTGTTCGTCCGCGCCACCTCGAACTGGATCGAGCTGTCGGCACGGTTCGTGGTGCCGGTGCGCGGCGCCCGTCAGGTCAAGGACCAGGTCACCCGGCGGGTGCTGGATCGCTTCGCCGAAAGCGGCATCCGGGTGGCATCGGAGACCCAGGACGTCACCATCCATACACCCCACCCGATGAAACCAGCCGCCACCTCGGCCGACCACGGGTAGCGGTGGCGACGCTCCGTCGATTTCAGCGAGCGGAGACCGACGACCGCCGTGCGTACCAGCGACGACCGGGCATGGCCGTCACCCCGTACACCACAGTGCTCGCCGCCACCACCAGACTCCCAGCAACCCACAGCCGAGGATCCCGTACCCCCTCGTCCTGGCTGTAGGTCAGATAGAACAGCGCCGACACGCCGACCGGCCCGAACCACCCCAGGAACACCACACCGCGCCAGGGCAGCCCCAGTGCCGGCTTCAGCGCAAGCACCACCGGCAGTCGACGCAGCACCAGCACCGCGACCACGAACGCCACCAACGGCCAGCCCAACTCGCGCCACGCACGCCACGGCACCTCGACCCCGAGCAGGAAAAACAGCGGCAACACCAGAAAGCGGGTCAGCGCGTCGTCGAGCTTCTGCTCCGACGCCCGCGACCGGCCACCGATGACCGCGTTGTACGCCAGGCCGGCGACGAACACCGCGAGGATCGCATCGGTACGCGCCAGCCTGGCCACTCCCAGTGCCGCGACACCGAGCACCACCGTGAAGATCAGCAACGAACCCGGATCAACATCCTCCCGAGCCTGGGACGCCATGACGGCACGCCCCGCGGCGTAACCGATCGCCGCGCCGATCACCACGGCCCCCAGCACCCCCCACACCGCCTCCCGAAGGTGACCACCAACGGATCCCGACGTCGCGGCGCTCAGGGCGAGCACGACGAAGACGAAGGCAAGCCCGTCGTTGGCACCCGACTCACCGCTGATCACCTGACGCAGACGCGCCGGTAGCTGCCGCTCGGCGGGACCACCCGACACGACGCTGGACGCCAGAACCGGGTCCGTCGGCGTCATACAGGCACCCAGCAGCGCCGCCAGGGCAAGGGGCAGGCCGAGGACAAGCCAGGCCAGGCCGGCGCTGACCACCGCCATACCCACCATCGCGACGGTGAGCAGCACGCCGACCGGACGGATCACCGACCGGTACGCCGACAGCGGGAAACGCAGCGCCACCGCCATCAGCGAGATGGCCAACAGGATCCGGCTCACCTCCAACGTCACCACCGACGCCTCGTGCTGAGGCAGATCGATCAGCCCGAGAACCGGACCGGTCAGTACGCCCACCACCAGCGCGAGCAGCGGCTCACTGACCGGGGCCCGGCGAATGGCGCTGCCCCAGAAGGCCAGCAGCACCCCCAGGACCCCGACCAGGGCGTAACTGAGGTGCAGCGGATTCATCCGACGCCGCTACCCGCTCATCCCCACTTCACACCCTCACGTACCAGCCCACTCGTAGCAGGCCGGCGGTGATCGCGTCGCGGTAAATGCCGGTGTCGAGCACGGCGGCGTGGCGGACGAGTCGGGTGAGCACTGCTCGGGGCAGAAGGTCCGCACCGGTGACGCGGAGCCAGTGGTGCAGGTCCCGGCCTCGGATGCGCTGCGGCAGGAACTGGATCGGCGCCCGGGTGGCGAGGGTGACCTTCGCGTGTGGCGCGAGCTCGTAGGCGACCTGGAGGGCGGAGTTCCCGGCGCCCACGACGAGGACCCGCTTGCCGGCGTACGGCTCGGGCCGCCGGTAGTGCGCGACGTGCCGCACCTCGCCGGCGTAGGCATCCTTGCCGGGCAGTACCGGCAGGTACGGATTGCCGAAGGATCCGCTCGCGGCGACGATGCCCGCCGCAGCAATCTCGTCGCCGCTGTCGGTGTAGACGAGATAGCCACCGCCCGGGCGCGGGAGCACGGTGGCGACTCGGGTGCCGGTGCGGATCTTAGCGTCGATGCTCCCGGCATAGCGGCGGAGATAGGCGACGACCTCGTCGCGAATCGGGTAGCGGTCGGGGTCTCCCCCGTCGAACGTCATTCCCGGCAGCGAGCTGTATCGGGCCGGGGAGAACAGGGTGAGGCTGTCGTAGTAGTCGGGCCAGGACCCCACCGGCGCGGTGCCTGCTTCCAGGACGACGGGGCGCAGGCCAGCGGAGAGGGCGGCGTGGGCGGCGGCAAGACCGGACTGGCCGGCACCGACGATGACGACGGGTTCTTTAGAGGTGGTCACTCCAACAACATATCGTCGTTTTGTTGAATGACAATATGATGGCGATGCGAGAAGGTGGGGCCATGGATGAGCCAGAGCCCGCAGCGGTCGCGCCCGGCACCGCACCAACCGGGCTCGGGCCGGACACGCAGGAGTTCCTCAAGGCGCTGGGCAGCCCAACGCGACAGCGGATCATGATGCTGTTCCCCCAAGGCGCCGAGATGTCCGTCGGGGAAGTCGCCGAGCGCACGGGCATCAGCCAAGCGACGGCGTCGCAGCAGCTAACTCTGCTGCGTCGGGGTCGGATCGTGACCTCGCGGCGCGAGGGGAAGACGGTGTACTACCGCGCCGACCGCGACGGCGCCGTCGCGGCGCTGACCGAGCTGCAGTCGTACCTGATGACCTGCTGCTGACCGCAGCTCCCCGGCGGTGCCGCGACGCAACCCTGACCCCCAGCTGATCGACTTCGACCCGAGTCGCCTTCAAGAACAGCCACCCGAGGGTCCCGAGCATCAAACTGTGCCGCTTCCGGCCTGTCGGCACACCCAGCACGCTCCACCGACCCCTGCCTCGCCGCCGCTTGACAGCACAGCAGTTGCTCAGTAATAGTTGAGTCAATGACTATTGAGCTTGCTCCTTTGCAGGCGCGCGCCCGGACCCACGCCGCGCTCGGCGACCCGGCGCGCCTGGCGATCGTCGACGCGCTCACCCTGGGCGACGCCTCCCCCGGCGAGATCGCCCACGACCTTCACATGCCGACGAATCTGGTCGCCCACCACGTCAAGGTCCTCAGCGAAGCCGGCCTCGTCGTCCGCAGCCGATCCGAGGGAGACCGCCGTCGCACCTACCTGCAGCTGCGACCCGAGGCCCTGGCCGCGTTGACGCCAGCGCCGATGGCCGGCGTAAGTCGGGTGGTCTTCGTCTGCACCCGCAACTCCGCCCGCTCGCAACTCGCCGCCGCCCTCTGGTCGGACCGCACCCACACCTGCGCGGCATCGGCCGGAACGCAGCCGGCAGAGCGGGTTCACCCGCGCGCCGTCGCCGTGGCCCGCCGCAACGGGCTGCATCTGGACGCGACCGGCACCGCACAGGTCACGGACATCGTGCGCGACGACGACCTACTCATCGCCGTCTGCGACAACGCCCACGAGGAACTCACCGGCCCGGTCCGGCCCCGGCTGCACTGGTCGGTGCCCGACCCGGTCCGCGTCGACACCGACGCCGCGTTCGAGGCCGCGTTCGCCGACCTCGCCACCCGCATCGACCGCGTGGCCCCCATCGTCACCTCCACCATGAGGTCGCCAGGCCGCCATGACTGACACCAGTCCGCTGCGCGATAACCGAGCGCAATCTGGCGCCCAACCACAGCGCATGAGCACGAGGCCGCGGCAGGGTGGGGCGGACCAGACGTATCGGAGCCTGGTGAATCCATCGCGCCCGGCCGGCCGTTACCACCTGCTCGACCGCAACAGCGACCCCGCCCGCACCCTGCCGGCGAATCCTGTCCCGGCGCCGGTCAATCGACCCCGCAATCCGTACTGCAAGGAAGGCTCCTGATGTCCGACAAGCCCAGCGTCCTGTTCGTCTGCGTGCACAACGCCGGCCGCTCCCAGATGGCCGCCGGCTGGCTGCGCCACCTCGCCGGCGACACCGTCGAGGTCCGCTCCGCCGGCTCCGCCCCCGCAGAGACCGTCAACCCCGCTGCCGTCGAGGCCATGCGCGAGGTTGGCATCGACATCACCGACCAGACGCCGAAACTCCTCGAGTACGCCACGGCCGAGTCGTCGGACGTCATCGTGACCATGGGCTGCGGTGACGCCTGCCCCGTCTTCCCCGGCAAGCGCTACGAGGACTGGAAGCTCGAAGACCCCGCCGGTAAGGGCGTCGAATCCGTCCGCCCCATCCGCGACGAGATCCGTACCCGGGTGGAGAAGCTCCTCGGCGAGCTGCGCACCGCCGCCTGACGTTGTCACCACCCCCGCCCGCAGACCCCGCCGTCGGCGGGCGGCTGTCCCCTGAGCAGGAGCACTCTCGTGTCCGACTCGCACCGGCTGATCATCATCGGTTCCGGACCCGCCGGATACACCGCCGCCCTCTACGCCGCCCGCGCCAACCTCGCACCGCTGCTCATCGAGGGCAGCCAGTCCGGCGGGGGGCGCTGATGACCACCACCGAGGTCGAGAACTTTCCCGGCTTCCCCGACGGGATCAACGGCCCCGACCTGATGGACAACATCCGCAAGCAGGCCGACCGCTTCGGTGCCCAGTTCATCACCGACGACGTCACCCGCGTCGACCTCACCGGCCCTACCAAGACCGTGTGGGTCGGCGAGAAGGCCTACCAGGCGAAGGCGGTCATCCTCGCCACCGGTTCCGCCTGGCGCCCCCTCGGTGTCCCCGGCGAGCAGGAACTTCTCGGCCAGGGCGTGTCCGCCTGCGCCACCTGCGACGGATTCTTCTTCCGGGACCAGGACATCGCCGTGGTCGGCGGCGGCGACACCGCGATGGAAGAGGCCACGTTCCTCACCCGCTTTGCCCGCAGCGTCACCATCGTCCACCGCCGCGATGCCTTCCGCGCCAGCCGGATCATGGCCGAACGCGCGCTGAGTAACGACAAGATCCGAGTGGCGTGGAACAGCGTCGTCGAGGAGATCCTCGGGCAGGACGGCGCCGTCGTCGGGGCCCGCCTGCGCGACGTCCACACCGGTCAGACGCGCATCTTGGATGTCGCCGGCGTGTTCGTCGCCATCGGCCACGACCCGCGCAGCGAACTCTTCCGCGAGCAGGTGAGGCTCGACGACGACGGCTACGTCACCGTCGACTCTCCCAGCGCCCGCACCAACGTGCCGGGCGTCTTCGCTGCCGGTGACCTCGTCGACCACACCTACCGGCAGGCCATCACCGCTGCCGGCACTGGTTGCGCCGCGGCCCTTGACGCCGAGCGGTACCTCGCCGCCCTGTCCTGAGCCGTCCCCGGTTCGTCCGGGCCGGCGGCCATCCAACCCTCGGAGGGAGAAACGTGATGCGTCTGCTCGTCATCGGTGGCAGCGACGCCGGCATCAGCGCCGGCCTGCGCGCCCGCGAACTCGACCCCGGCGCGGAGGTGACCCTCCTTGTCGCCGACGCCTACCCGAACTTCAGCATCTGCGGTATCCCGTACCACGTTTCCGGCGATGTCCCTGACTGGCGCAGCCTCGCCCACCGCAGCAGCAGCGACCTGGAAAAGGCCGGCCTACAGGTGCGGCTCAACCACCGTGCCACCGGCATCGACGCGGGCACGCACACGGTCACCGCGACCACCCCGGACGGCACCACCACGGCGTTCGGCTACGACCGGCTCGTCATCGGCACCGGGGCCGCTGCGGTGCGGCCACCGATCGAGGGCCTTGACCAGCTCGGGTCGGCCGACGGCGTCCACACGCTGCACACCATGGGTGACACCTTCGCCCTGCTGCAATCGGTGCAGCAGCGCCGGGCGCGCTCGGCGGTCATCGTCGGCGCCGGCTACATCGGCCTGGAAATGGCCGAAGCGCTCACCACCCGCGGCCTGCAGGTCACCCTCATCGAGCAGGTCAACCAGGTCATGCCCACCATTGACCCGGAGCTGGCCGAACCCCTATCTGAGCACCTGCGAGGCCAGGGCGTCACGGTGCAGTGCGGCACCAAGGTTCGCGCCGTCAGCTCCGACGGCGACCGGCTGCGCGTCGACACCGATGCCACCACCTACGAGGCCGACGTCGTACTCGTCGTCACCGGAGTCCGTCCCGACACCTCGCCGCGGCCGCGGGCGCCACCCTCGGCGTGCACGGTGCAATCGCGGTCGACCGACAGATGCGCACCAACCTGCCCGACGTCTTCGCCGCCGGTGACTGTGTGCACACCTACCACCGGCTCCTCGACCGGCACGTGTACCTGCCGCTGGGCAGCACCGCCCACAAGCAAGGCCGGGTCGCGGGCACGAACGCGCTCGGCGGGGAAGCCTTGTTCGCCGGATCGCTGGGCACCCAAGCCGTCAAGGTCTTCGACCTCGTCGCCGCCGGCACCGGGCTGCGCGACGAGAACGCCCGCAAGGCCGGATACGACCCGGTCACCGCGGCCACCATTGCCGACGATCACAAGGCGTACTACCCAGGCTCGACACCCATCCGGATCCGCGTCACAGGGGACCGCCGCACTGGCAAGCTCCTCGGTGCGCAACTGCTCGGCTCCCGTGGCGCCGAGATCGCCAAGCGCATCGACACCTACGCCACCGCCATCTCCTACGGCGCCAGCGTCGCCGACATCGCCGAGCTCGACCTGTCGTACACGCCACCGTTGGGCAGCCCGTGGGACGCAGTGCAGGTTGCCACAACGAATTGGCAGCGGGAGGTCATGGAACGTCGGTAGCCGCAGGGCTCTTCCGCGCCCAGGAATCGGTTGGCCGTGGACCGCCAAGAGGCGACGATGGGGTGGTGAGCCCTAGCCTCTTCGATCCGGTGCTACCCATCGAGCGCACGAGCCGGCGCTTCCGGGATGTGCGGGCGAGCCGCAGCTTCACGGCGGCGCGGCGGCTGATGGACGAGCTGTTCACCGACTTCCGCGATGTCGACGGTAGCTTCGTCCGGGAGTTTCAGACGACAGGATTTTCCCCGCGGGTGTTCGAGTTGGCCCTGTTCGCGTACCTGCTGGAGCAGGAATACGACCTCGACCGCAGCAGTCCGACAGTTGATTTCCTCGTCACCGGAGCATCGCCGGTCGCGATCGAGGCGTGTACGTCAAACCCACCGCAGGGCTCCGAGGACGTCACTCTGCCGGCCAGCGGATGGCCGTCGATTCCCGACGACCTGCCGGCGGACGAGCGGGAGTTCATCTTTCAGAGCGGCAAGGCGCTGCGTCGCAAACTGCTCAAACGCGACGCCGCCGGCCGGGCCTACTGGGAACTACCGCAGGTCAGTGCGGTTCCGTTCGTCATTGCCCTCCAGTCGTTCCACAACCTCAGCGCCCTGTTCCACTCCGTCGGCCTCCTGTCGCAGTACCTCTACGGCTCCCGTGACGTTGTCAGCTACGACGCCGATGGTGGATTGCAGCTGACAGCCGAACCGATCGGCCAGCACGTGTATGCGGGCAAGAGCATTCCCAGTGGTTTGTTCGCCCTGCCCGAGGCGGCCAACCTGGCTGCCGTGCTGTTCAGCAACAGCAGCACCGTGTCGATGTTCAACCGCATGGGCACCGAGCGGGGGTACGGTCCGTCCGATGTCGCCATGATCCGCGTAGGCACGATCGCAGACCCTGATCCCAACGCCACGAAACCGCACCTCTTCGGTCACCTGGTCCGTCCCGAGCAGTCCGAGCATCGGGAGACGTTCGGCGAAGGGCTGCATGTGCTGCACAACCCGTGGGCGCAGACTCCATTGCGTACCGGCGTTCTTCGCGGTGTCACGGAGCACCAACTGCTCGACGATGGTCGGGTTCTCACCACGACGGCGCGGTTGAGTCCGTTCACCTCACAGACGCTGATCTTCGAAGGCGCTGGCGCCGAGGAGTACGCCCTGCTTCAGTTGGCCCGATTCCTCAGCGCCGACACAGACGGTTCCGCTGAAAGAATTTGATGGCAGGGGTGATCCGACATCCCGCGGCGTGTGTCTCCTTGCCTCGGCACAGCACTAGTCAGGAAACAATCGGCAGGAGTCGCCGCTTCGGCAGGAGGTGCTTGACGGGTTCCAGTTGGCCGGGGTTGAGGGAGTACCAGGCCCAGCTGCCGCGCTTGTTGCGGTTCAGCACGCCTGCCTCGACGAGGATCTTCAGGTGGTGGCTGATCGCTGGCTGGGTCATGTCGAACGGCTCGGTCAGGTCACACACGCATGCCTCACCGCTCGGCGCGACCTCGATGATCGACAGGATCTGCAGCCGGGTGGGGTCGGAGAGAGCTTTGAACAGCCGGGCGAACTGTTCGGCATCGACGCGCGGCAGCGGCGGCCCCACCGGGGCGGGCGCGCACGCTGGCGCGACGGCCGGAGCGGTGACGGCGGAAGACATGATCCGAGTCTAGGAAGTCCTGCTCAGGGGCCGAATGACCGGTAGGTGAACAGCAAGTGACGCCGATCACGAGGCCGCTACGGCGGATCGAGGCGGTATCCCATTCCGCGCACGGAAACGATGATCGAGGGTTTCCGGAGGTTATCGCCGAGCCGGTGTCGCAGGCGCCGAATGTGCACGTTCAGGGTGTTGGACGTGTCGCCTTCGCCGCTCCAGAGCAGCCGGTTGATCTGGTGTCGGGTGACGACCCGTCGGGCGTGCAGCATGAGCAGGTGCAGCAGTTCGAACTCCCGCATCGGCAGTTCGATCCGTCTGCCGCCCAGTCGCACCTCGTGCGCGGCCGGGTCTAGCCGCAGCGCCCCGGTCTCGACGGCGACCTGGAAGTCCGCCGCGGTGTCCGGGGAGATCGCGCGCAGCATCGGCAGAATCTCCGTGACTCGATACGGTCGGGCGACGCAGGCGGTGGCGCCTGCGGCGAGGGCGAGGCTGCCCTCCATGCCGTCGTGCTCCCCCACCCCGACGAGGGTGGGAATGCAGGCGCGGGTGTGCAGGGCACGCGCGATGGCCGAGCCGCGCATGGGCGGGACGTCGGTGGCGGTGAGGACAGCGTCGGGCAGCAGCGCGCCCGCCTGCAGCAGGGCGTCGGCCGGGTCACCGGTGACGACGACGTCGATCTGCCGCTCCTGCAACTGCTCGGCGAGGGCGTTGGCCGTGCTGGTGTCGGGGTCGAGGACCAGGAGCAGGAATCGGGTCCTGGTGGTCTGCGGTGTCATGGGTTGGCACCGCGGCGTCTCGATGGAATCGGGCTGCATTGTTGGCCTTCGCTGACGGGATCGGGCGGGTCAGCCGAATCGGCCGGTGATGTATTCCTCGGTGCGTTTCTGGGCCGGGTTGGTGAAGATCTTGTTGGTGGTGTCGTACTCGATGAGCCGGCCGTGTCGCTCGCCCTGCTCATCAACCTCGGCGGTGAAGAACGCGGTGCGGTGCGAGACCCGGGCGGCCTGCTGCATGTTGTGGGTCACGATGACGATGGTGTAGTCGCGGCTCAGCTCGAACATCAGGTCTTCGATCTTGCTGGTGGCGATCGGGTCGAGAGCCGAGCACGGCTCGTCCATCAGGATGACCTCGGGGCTTACCGCGATGGTGCGGGCGATGCACAGCCGTTGCTGCTGCCCACCGGACAGGGCGAGCGCGGACTGCTTCAGCTTGTCCTTGACCTCGTCCCACAGGGCGGCACGACGCAGAGCTTTCTCCACCAGCTCGTCCATGTTGGACACCTTCATGCCCGTGACGCGGGGACCGTAGGCGATGTTGTCGTAGATCGACTTGGGAAACGGGTTGGGTTTTTGAAACACCATGCCGATACGGCGGCGAACCTCGATGGGGTCGACGTCGCGGGCGTAGAGGTCCTCGCCGTGGAAGGTGACCCGGCCGGCGACGCGGGCGCCGGGGATGAGGTCGTTCATCCGGTTGAGCGAGCGCAGCACGGTGGACTTGCCGCACCCGGAGGGGCCGATCAGGGCGGTGATCTGGTGCCGGCCGATGGTCATGTCGACGCCTCGGACGGCCTGGTAGTCACCGTAGAAGATGCTGACGTCCTCCAGGCGCAGGACCTGCTCGTCGCCGCCGCGGGGTGCTCCTTCGTTCCGGTTGGCGGGGTTAACCAGCGCCACCGGGGGTGGTGGTGCGGGGCGGGTGCTGTTCACGGTGTCGGTCACGTCGGGGGCCTTTCGGTTCGGATCGCTCACAGTGGGGTGGCCTGTTACCAGCGCTTCTGGAACTTGTTGCGGATGAGGATCGCGGCGGAGTTCAGCACCAGGAGGATGACCAGCAGCAACACGATCGCCGCGGCGGCGAGTTCTTGGAACTCGGCCTGCGGCTCCTTGATCAGGTTGTAGATCTGGATTGGCAGGGTGGTGTACGACGACAGCAGGCTGTCGGGGTTGAACCGGATGAAGGTGACCGCGCCGAGCAGGATCAGCGGGGCCGCCTCTCCCAGGGCTCGTGACAGGGCGAGGATCGCGCCGGTGGACATGCCGGGGACGGCGGCGGGCAGGACCTGCCGCCAGGTGGTCTGCCACCTGGTCGCGCCGAGGGCGTAGGAGGCTTGCCGGATCGAGCGCGGTACTGCGCGTAGCGCTTCTCGGCTGGCGATGATGACGACGGGCAGGACGAGCAGGGACAGCACGATCGCGGCGGTGATGACGGTGAACCCAAGGCCGATGACCCGGGCGATCAGTCCGAGGCCGAGGATGCCGAACACGATCGACGGGACGCCGGCGAGGTTCTGGATGTTGAGTTCCAGCAGCCGGTTGTACCAGCGGGTGTTGTCGGCGTACTCCTCCAGGTAGATCGCCGAGGCGATGCCGATCGGTAGGCAGATCGCGGCGGTCAGGCCGATGACCCACAGCGTGCCGGTGATCGCCGATTGGACGCCGGCGCGGGCGACCCGGGAGGCGGCGCCGGTGGGCATCTCCTGCCACAGGCGTGGGTCGAGCCGGTTCCAGCCCTTGATGACCGCGAAGGCGATCAACGCGACCAGGAACGCGAAGGCGACCAGCAGGCAGAACTGCAGCGCGAGCTTGAACAGCACCTCGCCGGGGCGCGATCGCCGCTGGCTCAGCGACGGCCGGTGGCGCGGGTTCGCCGCGTGGGGGGCCGGCGGTGTGGACGTCGTACTCACTCGTACACCTCCCGGAACTTGCGGACCAGCCGGATGGACAGGGCGTTGAGGGCAAAGGTGAACAGGAACAAGGTGGTGCCCACCGCGAAGATGGTCAGGTAGTCGAGGGAGTCCACCGGCAGGTCACCCTGGGCGGCGCCGGCGATGTAGCTGGTCATGGTCGCGGCGCCGTCGATGGGCGACCACGGGATGCCTGCTGTTTTCAACCCGGCGGCGATGGTGACGATCATCGTCTCCCCGAGTGCCCGTGACACCCCGAGCACGATCGCGGCGACGATCCCCGACAACGCCCCGGGCACCACGACGCGGGTGGCGACCTGCATCTTCGTGGATGCCAAGGCATAGGCGCCTTCGCGCAGGCTGTGCGGCACGGCGCTCATCGCGTCCTCGGCCAGGCTGGCCACGGTAGGCACGATCATGATGCCCATGGCGATGCCGGCGACCAGGAGATTCTGGAACTCAGGCTTGTCGCCGCTGGGCCACAGGTCGATCAGGATGGGGTTGAGGAAGGTCAGGGCGAAGAACCCGTACACCACGGTCGGGATTCCGGCGAGAACCTCGAGGATCGGCTTGAGGAGCCGGCGGGTGCCGGGTCGGGCGTACTCGGACAGGTAGATCGCCGCACCGATGCCCAGCGGCACCGCGATGACCGTCGCGATCAGCGTCACCCACAGCGTGCCGACCAGCAAAGGCAGCACCCCGTACTGCTTGATCGAGAACAGCGGGGTCCACTGACTGCTGGTAATGAACTCGACGATGCTGACCTCACCGAAGAACTCCACCGTGGGAAACAGCAGCGAGACGACGATGCCGATGGTCGTCGCGATGGACACCACCGCGGCGAGGACGAGGAAACCCTCGATGATGCGTTCGCCAGGCCGGCGGCGTCCCCGCCGCACAGAGGCGGCGGGGACGGGGGCTCCGGGGGTGATGACCGCCACGAGCCCGCTCAGCCCTTCGTCAGGGTCGCGAACTCGGACTTCAGGGTCTCCTTCTGGGCAGCGGTCAGCGGCACGTACTTGGCTTCCTTGACGACCTCATCGATGCTCGCGATGTAGAAGTCGACGAAGCCCTTGACCTGCTCCTTGGCGATGCCCTTGTCGGAGACGTAGATGAACAGCGGCCGGGACAGCGGCTTGTAGCTGCCGTCCTGCGCGGTGGCCACGCTCGGCTCGACGCAGCCGCCGCCACCGTCGACCTTGACGAGCTTCAGCTTGTCGGCGTTCTCCTCGTAGTAGGTGAACCCGAAGTAGCCGAGGCCACCCTTGGAGCCGCTCACCCCCTGCACCGTGACGTTGTCGTCCTCGGTCGGGGTGTAGTCGGTGCGGTGCGCCTTCTCCTTGCCGTTGATCGCGGCGGTCCAGTAGTCGAAGGTGCCGGAGTCGGTACCCGCGCCAAACAGCTTCAGCGGCTCGTTCGGGAACTTCGGGTCGACCTGGTTCCAGTTGTTGACCTTCGAGCCCGGCTCCCAGATCGCCTTGAGCTGCGGCACCGTCAGGCAGTCAGCAAAGGAGTTGTCCTTGCTGACCACCACCGACAGCGCGTCGTTGGCCACGATCAGCTCGACGAACTTGACGCCGTTCTTCTCGCACTCCGCCTTCTCGGTGTCCTTAATCGGGCGGGAGGCGTCGGAGATGTCGGTCTCGCCGTTGCAGAACTTCTTGAACCCACCCCCGGTGCCGGAGATGCCCACCGTGACGTTCACCTTGGCCTGCTCGTCAGCGAACAGCTCAGCAGCCGCCTTGCTCAGCGGACCGACCGTGCTCGACCCGTCGACCTTCACGTCGCCGGACAGCTCAGCCGCGACACCGGTCCCGGTGCCACCGTCGTTGTTGTCGCTGCCGCAAGCAGCCAGACCGACCGTCAGGACCAGCGCGACTGACGCCAGGCCCAGCCCACGCACCGTCTTGATCACAATTCGTCCTCTTCAGACAGGCCGGCGAGGTATCGCCGGTGCTCGTTCGGGGTCGGCTGCCTTCCACCGACGAGCTCATAAAAGATTGCTTATGTGATCGCACATCGTCGGCTAGGTGAACGGAAGCTGAACATAAGCGAGTGTTTATTTCCCCTTGCCAGCGGCTCTCGGGCTATGCATCGATTCCCTTGTCGTTCACTCTTCGTTCACTCCAGCCAAGGCGGATGGCGTAGCAGAAAGCCCTTGAGCGCAAGGACGGACTGCACGAGTTGACACGGTCCGGGCGCCGGACGTGGTGGTCCGGGCGCCCGCTCACGTGACGGGGTCAGGCACCGATTTGTCGGCCGTCGACGCGCCAGACGCTGATCACGGCTGGACGGGCGTAGTCACCATCCGGCCAGGTGGAGGCGGGGTTGTCCATGCTCGCACCATCGATCTCGCCGGGGTGCTGGACGGAGACGAACGCGGTGCGGTTGTCGTCGCTCAGGGACGCCGACGCTTGCTCCGCACCGACCGGGACGGTGAGGAACTGCTTCACGTGTCCGCGTTCGGGGCCGTCGAGGGGCACGGCGAACAGGCCGTCGTTGGAGCCGAGCGCATTGCCGTCGGTGGAGATCCACAGGTTGCCGTGGGCGTCGAAGTCGAGGTTGTCGGGGCAGGAGATCGGGCTGACCTTGGTCTTGTCGTAACCGGCGAAGTACGTCGACGGGTCGGCCGGGTCGCCGCACACGATCGGAATCGCCCAGGTGAACGTGGTCGCCGCGTTGTCGCCGCCGTCCTCAGTGATCTCCAGGATGTGGCCGTGCCGGTTGTTCGATCGAGGGTTGACCTCATCGGCGGCCGGTTGCCCGGTAGCACCACGGCGGGTGTTGTTGGTCAACGCGGCGTACACCTTGCCGGTGCGCAGGTTCGGCGCGACATCCTCGGGGCGGTCCATCTTCGTGGCACCCACCGCGTCGGCGGCCAGTCGGGTGTGCACCAGGACCTCATCGACGCTCATGCCGGGGACCAGGGACTGCCGGCCTCGGGCGAGGGGAATCCACCGGCCGGTGCCGTTGAACGCCCCGTCGGCGGGCAGCGTGCCCGAGCCGTCGATCTCAGGCGCGGAGCTGAAACCAAAGGATGCGACGTACAACGTTCCCGACTCCAGCAGGGTCATGTTGTGTGCCCGGTCAAAGGGCTTGTCGCCCCGGCGCAGCTTCTTGTCCGAGACGAACTTGTACAGGTAGTCGAAGCGCTCGTCGTCGCCCATGTAGGCCACGACCCGCCCGTCGCGGGCGAGGATGATCTCCGCGCCCTCGTGCTTGAAGCGACCCAGTGCCGTGTGCTTGCGCGGGGTGAAGTTCGGGTCGTGAGGGTCAAGCTCCATGATCCAGCCGAACCGGTTGGCCTCGTTCGGGTGGGCGCTCAGGTCGAACCGGGCGTCGGCGCGCTCCCACTTGCGTGACCCGGACGGGTAGCGGTTGACGGTGTCGATGCCGTAGCGGGTCAGGGCAGGCTTGGCCCCGGCGGGGACGGCGTCGCCGCCGACGAAGTACTGGTTGAAGTTCTCCTCGCCGGACAGAATCGTGCCCCACGGGGTGAGTCCGCCGGCACAATTGTTCAACGAGCCGAGGACCATGGTGCCGGACGGGTCGGCCGCGGTGCGTAGCAGCGCCGAGCCGGCAGCCGGGCCGGTGAAGCGCATCGGTGTGCCGGCGGTGATCCGCCGATTCCACCGCCGTGCCCCGCGGGTCACCGGCACCCACTGCCCGGTGTCACCGACACGCTCGATTTCCACCACACTGAGCCCGTGGGCGGCCATCGCCACCCGGACCTGCTCCACCGTCAGCGCCTCCGGCGTGGTGTAGCCGGGGAACATCAGGTTCTCGTTGGTGTACTCGTGGTTGACCACCAACAGCGCCCGGCGGCCGTGCCGGTCCAGCGGCAGGGTCACGAGCCAGTCGTTGTTGTAGCCGAACTGCGTGGCCTGCGCTGCGGCGCTCTGCCGATCGGCCCGGAAGGCCGGCGCTCCCGGCACGACCGGGTCGCCCCACCGGAGGATGACCGCGTTGTCGTAGCCGTTGGGCACGATGACGGTGTCCAGGGTGTTGGGCGGAATTGGCTTGAACGTCAGCCCTGCGCCGTTGATCGGTGGGCGGGGCCCGGTATGGCCCGCCGGAGCCACGGCCTGCGCCGGGGCGGCATCGGTAGCCAGAGCTGCGGCGCCGACGCCGATGACCAGAGCGCCGAGGGAGCCGGCGCGCAGCAGGCCGCGACGAGACACCTCAGCGTTGACCACGTCACCGAAGTACGGATTGTCCGAGCTATTGGGCGCCGCGTGCGAGCAGGCGTTCCCGCAGCGGTACAGGCAGGTCATCGCACTGCGACCGCCGTGACCGGGCAGTAGTGGCAGCGAACGAGGTGGACGGGGCGAGGCCGTCATCGGTCCTCCAGGGAAGATCGGAGATACGGACACCTGCGGACGCTAGGAAGGTCAGATAGACCGCCAGCGAACTCCGAGGCGACGAACCAGCCTTCAACGGATGAACGCGACATGGACATCAAATTTCACGATCGCGAATCGTTCACTCAGCACCACCGGCAGGTTGACGATCGGATCCATATCAGCGAGGATTTAATTCAATGAGAGTTGATACGGATGAAGCCCAGCTCGCGGCACTCCGGGCGGTGGCTGACCCGCTGCGCTGGCAGGTCATGCAGGCGCTGGCGCGGGAGCAGCTGTGCGTGTGCCACCTGGTCGAAGACCTGGGGGTCACGCAGCCGCTGATCAGCCACCACCTGCGGGCGCTGCGCCAGGCCGGGCTGGTGGAAACCGAACGTCACCGCTACTGGACCTACTACCGGCTGCGGCCCGAAGCGATCCGCGCACTCGGTGCGAGCATCGCCGCCCTCGCCGACCACGCGCCCACCGGCACCGAGGGCAGACGGCCCTGCGGCCCGGACGCGCCCACTGAGCAACCAACAGAGGAACCAGGCACATGACGACACTGGCCACACCAGCGCGCACCACGCCCCGGCTCTCCACGCTGGACCGGCTCCTGCCGGTATGGATCGGCGCCGCCATGGTTGCCGGGCTGCTCCTGGGCCGGCTGATCCCCGGACTCGACGACGCCCTCGACCACGTCAAGGTCGGCGGGATCTCCGTACCCATCGCCCTGGGTCTGCTGATCATGATGTACCCGGTCCTGGCCAAGGTCCGCTACGACCGCCTCGACACTGTCACCTCCGACCGGCGCCTGCTGATCTCCTCCCTGGTGATCAACTGGCTGATCGGTCCCGCTGTCATGTTCGCCCTGGCCTGGCTGCTCCTGCCCGACCAGCCCGCGTACCGCACCGGCCTGATCATCGTCGGCCTGGCCCGCTGCATCGCCATGGTCATCATCTGGAACGACCTCGCCTGCGGCGACCGCGAAGCCGCCGCCGTCCTGGTCGCCCTCAACTCCGTCTTCCAGGTCCTCGCCTTCGGGCTGCTCGGCTGGTTCTACCTCACCGTCCTGCCCGGCTGGCTCGGCCTGGAGCAGGCAGGACTGTCCGTCTCCGGATGGGACATCGCCGGCAACGTCCTGGTCTTCCTCGGCATCCCCCTCGCCGCCGGCTACCTCACCCGCAAGTTCGGCGAACGGGCCAAGGGCCGCGACTGGTACGAGGCGAAGTTCCTGCCCCGCATCGGGCCGATCGCCCTGTACGGGCTGCTGTTCACCATCGTGCTGCTCTTCGCCCTACAGGGCGACGCGATCACCGCCCAGCCCTGGGACGTCGCCCGCATCGCGCTCCCCCTACTCGCGTACTTCACGATCATGTGGTTCGGCTCGTTCGCCATCGGTCGGGCCATCGGCCTGAACTACGAACGCACCACCACGCTCGCCTTCACCGCCGCCGGCAACAACTTCGAACTCGCCATCGCCGTGGCGATCGGAGTGTTCGGCGTCACCAGCGGCCAGGCCCTCGCCGGAGTCGTCGGACCACTGATCGAGGTACCGGTCCTGGTCGCCCTCGTCTACGTCAGCCTCGCCGCCCGCCGCCGGTTCTTCCCCACCCAGGTCGCCAATGCCTAGCCGAGCGCAGGCAGTTGCCGGCAGCGGCCCTGCCCCGATCAGCCCACCTCGCCCACCAGCGGTTACACCCTAAGGACGACGTGATGGACGGGCCGTTCGACGGAATGGACACTCGGGATGTCGACTACGTGCTCGGGCAAATCGCCAAACGGCTCTCCAGCCGGTTCACCGGCGTATTCGGCCCCGAGACCGTCGAACGGTACGTCTTCGAGTCCTACATGTACCTACACCGCACCGTCCGCCTCCAGACCCACCTGCCAGCACTGACGGAGAACTTCGCCACCGAACGACTCACCGCCCTGGCGCAGGTCGAAGGCACCATCGACAAACCGGTACCCGCGGTGCTGTTCCTCTGCGCCTACAACGCCGGCCGTTCCCAACTCGCCACCGCGCTCGCCGACCGGTACGCGCAAGGCAGGGTGCACGTGCGGTGCGCGGGTTCGCACCCGGCGAACGGGCTGGACCGCAACGTCGTCGAGGCGCTCGGCGAATGGGGCGTCGACGTCAGCCGGGCGTACCCCAAGCCCCTGACGTCGGACGTGCTCGGCGCGAGCGACGTGATCGTGACCATGGGCTGCGGGGATGCCTGCCCAGTCCTCGCCGGCAAGCGGTACCTCGACTGGGACATCCCCGACCCCGCCGGAAGGGACCTGCCGTTCGTCCGGACCGTCCGCAACGACATCGACGCCCGCGTACGAGCGCTGATCGACGAACTCACCCTCACCACGAGTTGATCCCGGCCATCGAGCGGCGTCTGGTAGACCGCAAGTTCGGGCAGGCATGACCGGCCTGCCGTACAGCATCCGCCCAACGCGAACCTCGCCGCCACATCGTCGGCTGACAGCCCGATAGGCCGCAGCCGCCTTCCCCCACTCAACGGCGTCCTGCCAGCCAATGGCGTCTCTATGGGCGGAGCCGGGCGGCGATATCGGCGACCGTGGCCTTTGCCGTACGGCCAGCGCCAACCAGAGTGGCAGATGCGGGCCCGGTCCAGTCGCCGTACCCCAGCAGGTACAGCCGGGGCTCGTCCACCGACCTCGTACCGTTGGTAGCCACACCCTCCTGTTCATAGGACGGCAGCAGTGGCGCGAGGTGGGCGAGGTTCGGCCGGAACCCGGTGCACCAGATGACCGCGTCGCACGGCTGTTCGGTGCCGTCGGCCCAGCACACGCTGCGCGCGCTGAGCCGGGCGATCATCGAACGGGCGTGCAGCATTCCGCGCTTGCGGGCGTCGCGGACACTGGGCACCATCACGATGTCGCCCAAGTCGCTCACCCCGCCACCGGCACCACCGGCGGCTTTGCGGGATCGAACAGCACCCGGCCGTCAACGTCGTCCGGCATGAACCGTGGCGGACGCCTAGTGGCCCAGGTGACCTCGGCGACCCGCGATACATCGGCCAGGATCTGCGCCCCGGAGTTTCCCCCGCCAACGATCACGACCCGCTGCCCGCGGAACTCCAGCGCCGAGGCGTAGTCCACGGTATGCAACTGCCGGCCACCGAACTCCTCCCGGCCCGGGACGTCCGGCAGGTACGGGCACTGCCACGTCCCGGTCGCGGAGATGACGAATCGGGCCGACCACATCTCGGCGTCGGTCTGCACCGCCAGAAGCTCGCCCGCCGGCCACACCTCCTGCACGCGGACCGGCCGACGCACCGCAAGGTCGTAGCGCTGCTCGTAGGCCCGCAGGTAATCCACGACGTGCCCGGCGCTCGGGAACTCCTCACCGTCCTGGCCGGGCATCCCCCACCCCGGCAGCGGGCTGTACGGAGCCGGGGAGAACAACCGCAACGAGTCCCAGCCATGCCGCCACGCACCACCGGGCTGCGACTGGGCATCGAGAATGACGTACTCCAGGCCGGCGCGGCGCAGGTAATAGCCCGCCGCCAGACCGGCCTGCCCGCCCCCGACGACCACCACATCACACGTTCCCGGCACCCCGGCACCTCCCCCGCTGTTCAGATCATCATGCCGACACGATCCGGACGGGCGCGGGAAGGGCCTCTCCCGAGAGCCTCACCGTGATCATGGCCTCGTCGCACCGGTCTAGCGGGGGTGTTGCTGCAACGATGCATGACGTGGGAACTGCAGAAATGACGACACCTGCCATCTCGCCTCTTGCCGGCGAGCCGATCAAGCGTGCCGACGCCGAGCGGCTCGCGGGAGTGCTGAAGGCATTCGCCGACCCGGCCCGGCTGCGACTGCTCAGCCTGATCCAGTCGTCTCCCGAGGGCGAGGCGTCCGTCAGTGACCTCACCGCGCCGCTCGGGCTCTCCCAGCCGACCGTGAGTCATCACCTTCGGATCCTCACCGAGGCAGGCCTCCTCGAACGCGACAAGCGCGGCGTCTGGGCGTACTACCGGCTGGTGCCGTCGGCGATCACCGCGATCGCCGAGCTGTTGACGCCGCCCCGCAAACGGGCGACGAAAAAGACCCGCTGACCGACACCGTCGAAGACTGGCACCACGCCGGCTGACCCCGCGCGCGGTCAACGCTCAACAGGTTCCCACAGCCTCGCCAGCCGGGCGGCCTTGTCCGCACTGGATACGATCGGCGGCATGGCTGTCACCCCGGCGTCTACCGACGTCCCGGTAGGTGCCGACGACACACGTCGATTTGTCATCGGTGGCGATGACACCCTGGCCTACCGCTTGGCCGATGAACTGATCAACCGGCACAAGCCGGCCGTCACGGTAATCATGCGTTCCCGGGCGTCCACCGACGGCCGCCGGATCGCCAAGCTCGACGGCGTAAGGATCATCGAATCGGAACGGCCGGACACCGACGCCTACCGGTCGGCAAAGCTCAACGAGGCGGACGCCCTGGCCCTTGTCGGGCGCAACGATGTCGCGAACATCGAGGCGGCCCTGCAGGCGCACGGCCTCAACCCTGGCCTGCGGATCGTCGTACGGATGTTCAACACGAGCCTGAGTGAGGGCATCGCGCAACTGCCGTACTGCACGGTGGTGTCGGATGGAGCGCTGGCAGCGCCGGCGTTCGTGGCGGCAGCCGTGGGCGAGGTGACGCCCACCGAAGGGCTGCGCGGCGGCGCGTTCGTCGTCGCACGCCGCGACGACATACCCGCCGGCGAGATCCTGTGTGGTCTGGCGGCCAGCGAGGGGCGCGAGCAAGCCGACTTCTACCGGCGGAACAAGACGCCGCCGACCTGGTTCTCGCCTCCGCCGTACCCAGGAAATCGGCAGTGCTGACTCCTCGCCGCCGGCTCACTCATCGCCACCCGAACTCCTCGGGCGGTGTCGTTGGGTCGTAGATTTCCTCGGCGGTGCGCTCCAAGTCGACCCACGTCGAATCGCCGTACGTCATCGCGAGGCCGTCCATTAGGGCGTCTCGGTCGGCGAGGTCGATGTTCCCGACAGCCTCGCGGGGGGTCGTAGAGCAGCCCAGACGGGCGGGTGCGCTTCTCCTTCGTCGACATGTCCGCCAGATAGGAAACCTGTCCCACGTGCGGACGGTGACAGCAGCAGCCGCGTAGGAAGGCTTACCGTCAGACGCATTCCGGCCTGGACGTACACGGTCGAGATGGTCGACAGGTCGGCGCCGCGAAAGGGTCACCTGATGGCAACCGGGGACGAGGCGTCGGACTCGCATTGTCCAGCGGCGGGTTCCTGCGCTGGGTCGAGTAGACGGATGACGACACGGACGAGTCCGGCCAACCGTTCATGGTGGCCCTCGTCGCTGGCCTGCGGGCCGACGGCCGGTTGGAACTTGATCCGGCGGTGACGTTCCTGGTTGCCGACAACCGCCAGCAGGAAGAGCGCCGGATGCCCTCGAAGACGATCTGGATTGCCAATCGCGAAACCACTTAAAACTGGGGCTCACCCAGCCACGATGGTGCGGCCGGGGCATCGCCGGAATCTCGTGGGAGCCGTGGTCGTACAGTGCCGGAGGCAAGCTCAGCGGCTAGCGGATGCTTTTCACCGCAAAGCGCGCTAAGTGCTCTTGCTACCTCATATATGTCCGCCTTAACGTAGGTCGTTGTCGTCCCGGCGGCAGACCTGCCGTCGTGCCCAGCGTAAGCGCGAGCAATGCCATAGCCGAAGTTGCGCTCTACCCAGGTCAGAGTCGTGTGGCGGAGCCAGTGAGTGCTGACTTGCTGCGCAGCGATCCAAGGCAGCGATTTGCCTAACCGTTGCCAGATGTAGTCGTAACGACGGCGTGTGATCGGTGCCCCATTCCGATACCTCAGCAACTGGCCGCCAGAGCCTCGATCTTTGTTGAGTTGCGCAAGCGAACGGGCCAGCGTTGGCGAGATCGGCTGCCACCGCACCGTCTCACCCTTCTCTCGCAGTTGCACGAGACAGCCGTCGAGGTCTAAGTCTTCTCGTTGAAGTGCGAGAGCGCCACCTCGCCTACAGGCCGTCTCCTCGTGAAGCCTGAGCAGAATCGAATCAAGCCGGGGATCATTTCCGCTATTTGCCACTATCTTGTTTATCGTAGCCAACTGATTATCAGAAAGTGCCCGGCGAGTGCTTGCAAGGCGACGAGGCTTGGCGACCCGCGCTGCGGGATTCGCCGTTTCCGAAATCAGCCCATCAGCCACCGCGTAACTGTATAGGCAACGCATGGCAGATATGAAATGTTCCACTGCGGTTCGTCCGCCACGGGAATTCCGCCGTACGACGACGTTTTTCTTGATGAATTCGGCAAGGTGCCTTATCTCCATAGGGGAGGGCTCGTCTATGCGCCGGTCACCCCAAACCTCTACAATTTTTCGCCAGTAAGTCCCATATACCCGCCGCGTGCCTTCGGCGACAGCGCCGGAAACCCTTGAGATATGCTCGTCAAAAGTTGGGATTTCTCGCGACGGCGTAACGCCTTTGAAGACTTCTTCGGCACTCACCCCCAGCCGGTCGATCAAAAACCGCACCGCCTCCAACTCCGCACCGCCTCCCAGGCGTCTAGCTACGTCGTCAGCCATGCTCTGTCACCTTTCTCAGAGATTGCTGGAGCCCGAGCGCACGGTCAAGCCTATTCATCGTAAATAGCCAGAGTTCCACGCTTCGCAGGTCCGCCACCATCAGGAGGCGATCTATCGGCCTGATTCCGACGGCGAGTCGGACGCTTGACGGGATGTGCAGGTGGCCTTGCCGGGTGACTGTCCACCTGCCTGAACCTGACCTTGTCACGCGGAGGGACCCGGGTTCCATCTGGTATTCGACTGGTTGAAGGGCGCTCCACTGCATAAGGCGGAGCGCCGATCGGTCGGCCAAACGGCCCCGATCGTTAATAGGGGTAACGCAATAGTAGAATGGCGATTTCTCTATTTCTTCGATTAGGTCGGCGATGGGGAAGCCTCGATGGCGCGCCCGAATGGTGGCCTCAGCGTCACCCAAGCCGCGTTGATCGCCAAATTCGCCAACCTCCCAATTGGACCAATCCTCGCTTGACGGAGGCGCTCCTCCCACTTTCTTCGCCTCCCCCCGTTCTTCATGGGCTCGCGGCACCGCAGGGGCCTCTCTCGCAGGGAAGCGCCACGCCGCCCCCATCACCCTATTGGTAGGCCCTGATTAAGTTCGCTTCGAAAACCAAAATTGGCGTAGCGCCCTCTCGCGATCATGAACTGCCTAACACGCGTTAGACCGTCCTAGGACATTAGTGATTTGCCTGCCGATTTGCTCCCTCTCCTTCCGCTGGTCGGGTCGGCCTCGGCAAACGCCGGGCACGGCCAGCTGCCAGCATCGCCCCCCTACGCTGATGCTGCTCGTCCTTGCGGTTTGTTGCCTTTGCCGGAGTTAGAAGCCGCAGTCAAGGGAATCCGTAGAGAAGCAACTGAACCATCTCGTTTGACTTCAGATCGACGGCCGACCCGAGCCACGGTGCGGAGCATCGGCGTGTTCTGTGATTGGATATGCATGACAACGGCCCTTCTGCCGGACTTCTGTGCGTAGTCCAGCAGGCGCCGCAGCAGGCCTGTCCCGATGCCGCGCCGCTGCCAGTCATCTCGCACAAGGAGACCGACCTCTGCGTCAGCACCTAGAGCGATCAGGTTTGCCACAGCAATGATTTGCTGGCCGTGATCTGATCGGTCCTCAGACACGAGGAGGGTGAGGCCCTGTGATGGATCGAGCAGGCGGCGCAGTTTCTCCGGCGTGGGCGATGATCCTCCCATGTAGCGCTGATGGCGGCTTCGGCTTGAGCAATTTCGGTGCAGCTGCTCCACTGCCCCAACGTCTGCTGCGGTGAAGGGTCGCACAGTGAGAACCTCACCATCCGGGAGGACCAATGGTTCTGTTCTCACGTCCGGCTGCTTAGGCACTTTCCGTTGTTCGGAGGCGCCGCGATCTCCGGGAAGATCGAGAGTGAGGCCGGCTGCCGTGGACCCCGCTAGAGGCGAGTAGTCCACACCGCACAGTTCGACCGACAGGTCCCACAGCAGGCGGCCCGCCTGCGCATCGTGCGAGTTAGCGCTGGATTCCTCGATTGCGGCGGGACCTCGCGTCCGCCACCAACGGCTTGGCCCGAGGTATACGCCGGACGGAACGTCGGCAGTGGCAGCGCGCAGTAAGGGCTGCGCGCCGTCTTCTGCCGGCTGAGCGATGATGGCGCCGACTGCCTGTAGGGCCGCCACGCTTGCTCGGTGTTTCGGGCTTCGCGGCCGGGGCGACAGGAGCCGTGTTGCTGCCCAGCCCGGCTGGCAGGCGATGCTGCGCATCGGGGCTCCGGTTGCGGCAATCAGGCTGTGGAGGTGGTAGGCGAACAGGAGATTCGCAAGTTTGCTCGCGGCGTAGGCGTGGTAGATGTTGGGGTTCTGTGGGCTGGGCCATTCTTGCGGGTTCAGACGCGCGACGCGGTGGGCGGTGCTGCTGACGGTGACGATCCGCGCGTCAGCCGCGGCGATCAGCTTGTCCAGCAGGAGCCCAGTCAACGCGAAGTGGCCCAAGTGGTTGACACCGAAGCAGGATTCGAAGCCGTCGAGGGTTCGCCATCCGGGCTCGCCGATCACCCCCGCGTTGTTGATCAGGATGTCGACGTGTGGGTGGCTGTCGATGATCGCACTGGCCGCGGCTCTGATGGAACGAAGACTTCCCAGGTCGATGCTGACCTCATCGATTGCGGCGTTGGGACACTCCTTGCGGATGGCTCGGGCCGCCTCTGCCATCCGGCCGGGGTGCCGGCAGGCCAGGACGACGGTTGCTCCTGCTGCGGCGAGTTGACGGGCGGCTTGGTAGCCGATGCCGGCGTTGGCGCCGGTGATCACGGCGATTTTGCCACGCGCGTCGATGGGCGCCTGTCGGGTGTCGTTGGCTGCCCGGAGGGCAGCGCGGGACCGAAGTCCCGACGCTGCCTCCCGTTCGCCGCCCGGCCGAGGTTGATCGGTCGGCATAGTCAGCGGCTGGTTCACCAGTCACCGACCGCGGACGCGCCGTTGTAGGTGCCGAGGTTGACGCTGATCCAAATGGTGAAACGGGTGCCGTCCTTGACGTTGGTGGCCAAGTTCCTCCACTGCCGCGGCGGTACGTACGTCCAGCCGTTGGCGCACGTCGCCCGGCCTGAGTAGACGACGCACGCATGGAAGGGTGCGCCCCAGCTGCCGCCGTCTCCGGTGTTCTTGACCTGGATGTCGCGGCACTGGCTCGTGGTGCGGTAGGTACCCGTGCGCGGTGCCGATGCGACCTCCACGCCGTCGAAGACCATGAAGTTGTCGGCCAGGCCGAAACTGGCGCTGTAGGGCGCACTGCGGCAGCCGGTCGCTGCCTGTGCCGGTGCCGCCGCCACGGCCAGTCCGGTGGCGATGACCATCAGGCCGACGACGGCGGACAGGGTCCGCCGGATCTTGCCGGTCGCCGGCTGCTGATCGATTTCGGGCGGCGGTTGGATGGATGCTGGCATTGCTCCTCCTAGCTTCTTGCGGGACAAACGGCAGCGGCCGTGGAGGGAGCGGCGCGCTCGTGGTTGGGTTCGGCGACGTTTGCCGTCGAGCCCGTGTGGGGGACCTTCAGACCGGTCCCGGCGGCGGGGATGGCCGCGCCGGGATCGGGGCAGAGGGCCGGCCGGAGGGCGGCCGGGCTGTAGTAGCGCTTCCAGGACGGGTCTTGGGGGGTCATGGGGTAGCTGTTCAACCAGGTCCAGTCGCCGACGACGGTGCGGCCGGCGGCCTCTTCGCGGCGGACGAACCGCGCGAAGTGCTCGCTTTCGCGGTGATGGTCAGTGATCGTCACGCCGGCGCGGTCGTAGCTGTGCAGGACTGCTTCCTGGAGCGCGAGCAAGGCTTTGTCGTGTCGCAGACGGTCGTTCTCGTCGAGCTTGAGGCCGTCGATGACGGCGGGTATCTGGTGGTATCGGTCGACGTCGGCAAGGTTGCGGGCGGCGATCTCGGAGCCCATGAAGAAGCCGTTGAACGGGGCGGGGTACTGCACGCCGCCGATGGAGAGCAGCATGTTGCTGATGACGGGTACCGCCGGCCACCGCAGTCCGAGGTCGGCGATCCAGCGGTGCTGCGGGTGCTGGATCGGAACTTCGAGGATGTCGCTCTGGTCGACGGGTAGCGCGTGTAGGTGGCCGTCATCGGTGGCGACGATCCACGGCAGGATGTCGAACGGCCCGCGATTTGGTGGGCTGGGCCAGCCGAGGGCGGTGGCCAGGCGCGTGAATGTGAGATTGGCGGGATCGCCGAGGATGTGTCCTCGATCGGTCCAGGCGGCGTACCGGACGAGCTGCGGGTTGACGATTCGTACGGGCGCGGGGCCGCCTGCCGGGACGGGCGGGAAGATGGTGATGGTTGACCGGATGCGGCCGTTGTTGGTTGCTTGATGCAGGTGGCTCACGAGTGCGCGCTGCACGCCGGGGACGTCGGTGGCGTGGCGGTGGTCGTGTACCTGCAGGCTCTGCCAGCGCAGTCGGCCGATGCAGCGGGCGGAGTTGCGCCACGCTACCCGGGCGCCGTAGGTCAATTTATGGGTGGTCTGCCGCCAGGTGCCGGTGGTGGCGATTTCCCCGCGGACATCGCGCCAGCGTCGGGTGAACCCCGCTTGGCCGGTCTCATGGTGCAGCAAGCGGAGGAACGCGTGCGCTTCGTCGAGGACGGAGTTGCGCGTCGTGGACATAGCTGGGTTGGCGACGCCTGCGGTGTTCATCCGTCGACTCCGGCGTCCGGGTCGGCGGGTGGGTGGTGGCGGAAGACCGGCTCGTTGCGGGCGTCGTGCAAGTAGGGGGTTCCTTGGGTGTAGCCGGTGCCGCTGCGCTCGGGTCCGAGGACGCGCACGGCGAGGCGGTAGTGGGTCTGGCGCCACTGGGTGATCGCTGCGGTGAACTCGCGCATCGCGGCGGCAAGGAGTGTGTCGCTGGAGGCCGACCGCCGAGCCGCCGCCAGGGCGTCATCGAGACTGACCTGGCCTTGCATGACTGCCGTGCGGACCTCGGGAACGGACAGGTACGCCGCAGAGTTCAGACGCTTGCCGTCAGGAGTGCGGCACAGCGATTCGAGCATCTTGTAGTGGCGGGACTGGATGGCGCTCGCGCCGTCGGTGTACGGGCGAAAGGCGTGAAACGCTTCGGGCTGAATCGTGGCCAGCAGCGGCCAGAGCGAAGCGCTCTCGCGCAGCAGCGACGCCGCTGCGGATAATCTGGTCGCGGCGAGCGGCATCCGGCTGGCCTGTACGGCGTCGATGATCTCGGTGAGATCCGTCGCCAGCAACGCGAAGGTCGTCTCGAAAGCCTGCAAGACGCGAATAAACATCCACTCGTCGTGCATCGTGTGTACCGGCAGCATGCTGACCTGCAGGGCACGTCGGTCCTCGGCGGTGAGGTCCACGTTGACGGCGGCGGTCACGCGTCGCAGCTGAGCGATCTCTGAGGGGTCCGTCGTGTCCTCGACGAAGCTCAGGCGCCGCAGTGCTGGCATCACCGCGCGGAGCGCGTGTCGGAGTCTTTTTGCTGCCACCGGCGGTATCGGGCGCAGTTGTGGAAGCGGCGCTTGGTCGTGGGCAGCTCGGAGCTCGAAGGCGATGAGGTCTGTCAGCAGGATCGCGTGGAGGCGGTCGCGGTTGGCGAGCTGTTGCGCTGCCGCGCCCGAACCCTGGCTCGCGTCGGGTATCGGCAGGAGAGCCAACCCGAGGTACGACCGGTAGTCGAAGGTGCCGTCGATCTTGTCGAGCGCGCCGGAGAGGAACGCGGACAGGTAGGTGGTGCTGGTGCCGTTGAGCTGCGGGAGCCGGTCCCTTGCGGCGATCAGCGCTTGCGTCCACTCGTCGGGGACGAAGTGCTTGCCGTAGTGCTGGTAGGCGGTCACGACCGCGTCGAAGGGAAAGCGGTCGGCCGAGGGGCGGCGCTGCGCCAGCCACCGGTGCAGGGGCTGCGCGCTGGTCACCGTGATGCTCCGATCGGCGTCCCACTGCGGGATTTGACTCGGTACTCGGCGATGGCGTCGCAAAGCGCGTCGATGTCGCCTGCGTTGGTGTAGGCGTGCACGGCGAGGCGTACGACGCCACGGCGGGGGGCGACGGCGATGCCCTGGTCCTCAAGCCAGGCGGCCATCGCCCATGCGCGTGGTTCCCTCAGCGTGAGGTGCGCGCCTCGCTCGTCCTCCCTGGGCGCCAGGTCCACGATCTCGCCTTGCCGTGTGAGCCGGTCGGCGGCGCAGGCCAGGAGCCGTTGCGTGTGTTCACGGACCGCGGTCAGGTCCAGGTCCTCGATGAGCGACAGCCCGGCCACGGCGGCGTACGCCGCGGGCACCGATGGTGTGCCGGTCTCGAGGCGGCGGGCGTACGCCGGGAAGTCGAGTTGCGTCGCGTCGAACGCGTGCGGATCGATGCGGCCGAGCCAGCCGGTCAGGGTCGGGGCGGGTCCGTTGGGGTGGCGCGCGTAGAGGAAGGCGATTCCCGGTAGGCCCAGTAGGTACTTTCCGGTGCCGGCCATCAGGTAGTCGCAGCTCAGCGCGTCGACGTGCAAGGGCATGACGCCGGCGGCCTGGTAGGCGTCGACGATCACGGCGGCGCCGGCGGCGTGGGCGGCGTCTGCGACGCGTCGGATGTCCAGGCGGGTCGCGTCTTGATGGGTAACGGCGGGCACGGATACCAGCGCGGTGTCGGTGGTGATGGCGCGCAGGTAGTCAGTGGAGCTGACCCGGCCGGCGCGGGGGCCGCACCAGCGCACTCGCGCTCCACGAGGTTGCTGGGCTAGCCATACGTGGGCGACGCCAGGGAATTCGGCGGTGGTGGTCAGCACTTCGCGGCGGCGCCGCCAGCGCAGTGTGGACACGGCTTGGTGGGCGGCGACGCTGACGTTGGGCAGGATCGCGACCTGGTCGACGTCGGCGCCGATGAGTCGGGCGAATCGGCGCCGAGCGTCGGTCACCTGTTCCTCGGCGGCGCTCCAGAAGCCGGGGCGGGACAGGTCGTCCAGCATCGCGGCCAGCGCCTGATCCATTGCGGTGCTGCGCGGGCCGATGCTGCACGCGGCCAGGTGCACCGTCTGCTCCAGGCTCGGAAATCGGCTGCGGATGCCTGCTGGGATCGGGACAGCTGTGGCGCTCACTGCTGGGCCTGCCTGCTCTGGCGACCGCGAGGGCTGGATTCGGTCAGCTCGGTACGCGCCTCCCAGAGCGTGGGGAAACAGCGATGCGAGATGAGCCGGCTCAAGCTGTCGACTGGGGTGTTGCGGGTGCCGAGCACGCCGTGGCCGATGATGCGGGTCGCGATGGTGTAGTGCTGGGTGCGCCAGAGCGCGATCTGCTCGTCGAGAGACACGAGCGCTTCGGCGAGCCGGTACAGCGGGTCGGATGGCTGTCCGCGGTATAGGTCGATCGGAGTGAGGTCGAGTGAGGCCAGGAGCCGGCTCAGCGCGATGTCGAGTTCGGTGGTGGCCTGGCGCAGCAGTTTCCAGCCGGGCGATTCGAAGCCGGAGCCGTTGCCCAACTCGGCGCGGAAGGACGCGAACTGCATCGGGTGCAGGTGCCGCAGGATGTCCACTTGTTGGGTGACCAGCCGCAGGCTCTGCGCCGCCCGCTGGATGAGCAGTTCGGCCGCGCCGGGGTGGTCGTCGGCGATGTGGTCGAGCGCGCGCGCCAACTCGTCGTAGATCAGCTTGAACCACAGTTCCGAGGACTGGTGGACAACCTGAAACAGCAGCTCGTCGGGGTGCGCCCCCTCGCTGGTGCTGCGTTGCAGGGAGAGCAGTACGTCGGTACGCATGTAGCGGGCGTAGTCGGTCGCTGCGGTGCCGGGCAGCACTGCGGGCAGGGGTGTCGTGGACAAGGGTGGTCCTCCGCATGGTTCGGATCGGTTACGCCGCGGCCCGGCGGAAACGCTGTACGGGTTTGGCGTGAGGTAGGGGTCAGCCGCGCAGCGCGGACAACGCGGACGCGGCCACGCGGGACGTCGGCTCCACCAGGGCGGGGTCCGGGTTTGCGTTGAGGCGCAGCGGCGCGGCCGTCAGCGTGAGGTAGAGATTGGCGTCGTAGGTGACGATGTGGGTTCCGGCCGCGTCGGTGTACGCGTAGGCACCAGCACCCAGGGACGCGATGTCCCGAACGGACTCGGCTTCGTTATGAACGCGGCGCAGTCCCTCATACATGACCCGCCCGGCCTCCGGCGCCCCGATGGTGGCCGCCACGGTCACGACGACGCCTCCGGGCAGTTGACCGAGCGTCGCCGTACATGTCAGGTTGGTGGTGGCACCGACCGGACGGCTCTGTTGCTGTTGCTGTCCCACCGGGCCGAACAGCTCGCTCAGCGGCCGGAAATCCAGCGCAGGGCACAACTCGTCAACGCTTCGGTAGGTTGCTGGCGGGCCCGTGGATGTCCCAGCAGTGCCGAACCCGGCGGTGCTGGACGACGCCACCGGCGCGGTCACGGACGTGCCGTCGGCCTCCGAGCAACTGGTCAGTGCCGACGCCGCAAGCCCGAGGAGCATGACAAGAGCCGCAGCAGCTCGGCGAGCGGGCAGGCTGACGCGGTGCCCTGCGCCGTGGGCAGAGGGCATCAGCGCGAGAGCTTCCTGCCGTTCTCGGCTGCCCCTCATGCCAGAGATGGATTGGTTTGCTCGACCGTTCATTCGGCAGCACCTATCTGGGGGCGCAGCGCATCAGCCCACCGCAATATGGCGGCGAGCCCGAACCCATGTCCCTCCCCCGTTGTCGAGGACTGGGTTGTTCGGCATCGAATCCACCACAGCACCTTTGTGCGTGTCTACCAATGCGACTACACCTAGCCGCATACCAAACAACCACATCGGCCAGCCGCAGCCATGTTGAGCTGCACAAACAGTGGCTATAAAGGTAGATCGCGGAGATGGTGAAGCTGGTGCCCTGGTGGTGGAAACGCTAGCGTCCAATCCGCCATTGGATGCGGCGGAAGTTTGCATGACCGCCGGCCAGGAACGTGCAACACGGGGAGGTAATAGATCGTGAATCAGCCTGAATCGCAGGTGCGGCAACGCCTTGCGGCATTGGCGGCTTCGGCGTTCGCCCTTGCGACGATCGGCGCGTTTTCCGCGTCACCGGCGAGGGCGGAGGTGAGCCCTTCGAGTTCGGCGACCGCTACGGCCGGTCCTGACAAGCCGAAGCCGCAACGGTCCGCCGTCGAGACGGAGCCCTCGGCGTCGAAGCCGACCGCCAGCAGTGCTCCCGACCCGACCGATCCTCCGCCGGAGCCCGACCCCACCACTCCCGCGCCCGATCCGACCACCGCGCCGCCGGAGCCCGATCCGAGTACTCCCCCGCCCGACTCCCCGCCCGCGCCGGAACCAACGCGGGCGAGTCCTCGGCCGTCGGGCAGTGCGCCAGGCGGGGGGCGGACTCCGCAGCAGCCCGGCGGGGGTGCCACGGACCGTGGCGACCGGCCGAGCAGCGATGGCGGTACCGCAGGATCGTCGGCGCCGTCGCTCCCGGTGACCGGCGGGAGTATCGCTCCGATCGCGGCCACTGGGGGCGCGGCCCTCATCGTCGGCGTCGCGCTGCTGCGGGCCGGCCGCCGCAAGCCACGATGAGCACAAGCTGGCCCAGCTGACGCAGGCGGAAGGAGCAGCCAGTGACGACGCAGCACCCGGACCGGGCGGTCTGGCCATCCTCGATCGAGGACGTCCCCACCACCGCGCCCGGCCGGGTGCCTGCGGTCGAACCCGTTCGCCGCACCGCTACTCGACCTGACAACGGCATCCGCACCGGCCCGCAACCCCGTGACTCCGACCAGCGACGGTCCTTGGTGTCCGGCGACAGAAGCGGCCGACGGAGGCGATGGCGGCGCGGACCTGCGGCGCTCGCCCTAGCGGCCCTGCTCACGGGCGCGTCCATCGGATTCGGCCTGCACTACACGGTCGTGCCACCGCCGCGTCACACGCCGACAACCACGGCGCCCACCGCGTCGGCTGGCGCAGCGTTCGCGCAACGCCAAGCGACGGTCAACCGGGCTACCCTGCCGACGCCCGAAATCGCGGACTTCGCCGGACCTTGGCTCGGCACGATCGGAGGCTGCTCGGTCGATGCCATCAGCGAAGCGCAGCGCGGCAACGGCGAGACGACTCGAACCCGCTGCACGGCAGGAATCGTCACCAGTTACTGGATCACGTACCGCAACCTCGCCGACCGGGAGGCCGCAGAAGCCCGATACCGCAGTCAGGCAGCGTACGCGGCCGCACTGGCCGCAGGCGCGGCGGCTCCGACGCTGAAGAGCACCGCGGCCGGCCGCACCATGCAGTACATCGAGTACGCCTACCGAATTCCCACCGGCAACCGGGCAGGACAAGTCGTGGCCGCCATCTGGTGGAGCGACCCCACGAAGCCCATCGCAGGAGTCTTCACCTGCTACTGGGCTGATCTGGCATCCTCGTGGGCACCACTACGTGACCTATGGGCACAGGCCACCACAACGCCCGTTCAGCGGTAGACAGCCTGCGCCGGCAGCCGCCCGGCGGCGATCTCCTCGACGGCGTGATGCACAGCCACCCCCGGTACGACGACCTCTCGGCCCGCCCACGGCACGGGAAGTGTCGCTTGCCCGCACTGCCCGCACCACGATGCCGCCTGCCAGACCTGCCAAGCACGGCCAGCCAGCGTGCCGCTGCCGCAGCTACTCGACCGAGCCAGTGCGAGAGCCGCCGCAGGAGCACCCACCGAACCGACGAGGCCCATCATCAGGGCGCATGCAGCACGGTCAGCTGCCGGCGCTGCGACAACGCCGTACGCGAGCAGACACAGCAACCCGCAGCAGATCCAAGCCACCACCATCGGCCGGCGAGGTGACTGCGGCTGGACCGGCGGCCGCAGGAGATGCGCCAGCCCCGTCGTCGACCTCGTTACGCTGCGACCCTGAACCACCAGAACTCGCGGTGCCAACATGGTGGTGCTGGTGTAAGTCGTCCTGATCCCTGCGGCGTAGACCGAAGCCAAATGGCGTCGACCGCCGGTGGCGCCACAACACGGGCTAGCGGCAAGAGATGACATACCACGAGTATGAACGCCTGCACCGACAATGCGATGACCGGTGCTAAACCGTCCCAGCGTGCCCATCGTAGCGATCGGCGAGCAGCCGTCCACAGGTACGGGCGCGATATGTGGCGCGCGTCCGTGCCAACCGTATCCCGGCCGCGTAGATGGCAGGTGACGGTCGCCGGCTGTTGAGCTGCACGCAGTTGGGGCATCCCGAACCAAGACTCACGAAGGGCGATTATGGCCGGAGCCACCGACATCTGGCCTAGCTCATTGGATCGATGAGAGATGGGAGCGCCAAGCCTCAAAACTCCGCGGTTCCCGGCTCGCTCCTCACTACGTCATCGATCGGACAGCTTTGGTCCCACGGAGGTACCTCGACCAGTACCGGTAGCTCGTCAGATCCGGCGATCAGGCGTCAGCGGGTAGCGACGGCTCCGTGCATCGGCGAACGAGTCGGTGCAGTGGAGTAGGGGTCGGGCCCACTCAACTCTGGACGCCAATCACTGAGTGGCACTAGTCCGGGTGCCATAATGGTGAAGTCACCAAACAGGGCGCCGAGCTGCGCGTCCGTTCGGAGTGTGATTTCGGTGGCCGCTTGTGCTTTGAACACACTCTTTGCCGTGGAGACGGTTGTCTCGTCATAGGCGTCGGTTACGTCGACGGCGCTCAGGTGCGAAATGACCATCGCGCTTCCTGGAGCAAGCTGGTCTCGGATGGGTGCGATAACGGCATCTATCCGATTGTCGGGCACTTGCTGGAGCACCGCGCAGTAGAGCACGGCGACTGGCCTGTTCAGGTCAATCACCGTTGCTAGGTCACTGTCGCTGAGGGTGTCCAGCAGAAGCTCAGGCTGGGTGAAGTCGCCTTCCAGCGCGCGGTGCGGGCCGCCCATTAGGATTTCGTTGGATGCGACAACCGCGACTGGGTCGATGTCGACGTAGAGTACCCGGCTGTCTGGAGCGATTGCTAGCGCGACTTCGTGAACGTTACCTTGAGTAGGAATGCCCGAGCCTAGGTCCAGGAATTGCCGGATGCCGGTCTCGGCCAGCACATGTACGGCTCGGCGCAGGAACAGGCGATTCGACCAGGCAATATCCCGAGCCTCCGGGACGGCCTGCAGGAGCTGATGCGCCGCCGCCCGATCAGCGGGAAAGTTCCTCTCACCACCGAGGAGGTAGTCGTAGATACGGGCGACCGTGGCGCGACCGAAGTCCACGCCGCCGGCAGCAGTCCGCTGGTCAGTCAAGATTCTCCTACTTTCGATGCGCGGGCACTACCGCGCGGCTGTTGGAATCCCTTGCCAGCAGCTCGACGAGCGCGTCCGATACCAAGGCCAGCCGCTGCGCATCGGCCTCGACATCCGGATGTAAAACACGCGATTCCTGCGGCTCCAGACCGGGCTCCTCCTGCAGTTCCGGCCCGGCTTTTGCCGGTGAATTGAGCCTCTGCATGGCGACCAGAATTGCCGCTGCCTCGCCAGCCGCCGCAGCCCGGTCGAAGCTGTAACCGGCGCCTGCCGCGCTTCGCTTCGCCTCAGCAATGACTCCTGGGTCCAGCGGGCCGAGCGCTTGTAGGCCGTCGGCGATCTCTACGCATCGCCGATACAAGTGCTGTCCAGCGCTCAGCAGTACACCTCTAGCCCGCTCGGGTTTACGAGGAGGGTCAAGCGCGATAGTAGGCGTCGCCTGGAAGAGGGCGTACCACAGTGGATGTAATCGCCGGTACAGGCGACGTCGACGCGGCAGCGCTCGCACCGCATCAGCGAATTTCCATGCGGACGAGAGCACGAGACTGATACACACTAGCGGTAGCGCCAACGTGATTAGCGCCTGCGACACGATCGGTTCAGACCACGGAGGATCGACGCCTCGTAGCTTCAAGGCGATGAAGAGCCCTTTGTGCACTACGTATCCGGCACCGAAAGTGGCGCCAATCGCGAGGAGCCTCATACTGACACGCAGCCGTCGCTCGGCGAACTTCGCATAGCGGATCGACATTCGCAAAATGTCGCCAATTGCTACAGCTAGGCAAATCAAATAACCCAGCATATAAATGCCAATTTCCGGCAATTCCGCATACCTCTCCGCGAAGCGCAGAGGCTCGGACACAGCGACGTCGGCCGCCACGAACATGGCCACCATCAGACAAAGTACGGCGGTAAGCAGAACCAACCGGACCCGGAGCCGGCGCGGGGCCTCCTCCGGGTCACCGAGATATAGAAACAATATCTGCACCGCAGCAGCAACTACCAGAACGGAGCCGTTCTCCAGGATCTTCGTGACGTTCGGTATACCGGTGGCTTGATCGATTGCGGTATACACCGGCGCCCAGCCCACGATGACGGCCACTGCGCAGCCAAGGCAGATAGCCACGCTCGCCTGAATTTTGGGATCCTCAGGGTCTCGCCTCAGCGCTCCGAGCTTGACCAGAAACGCCGCCATAGCGAGCACCGCAGTTACTATATGACCGATCGCCACCAGCATGTTGACCCCGTCTAGTCCGTCAAAGCTGCAGCAATGCGGTACACCACTGCCGCGGCGTCTTCGTGAAGGCCAGCGACGTTGACGACATCCCCCAGGCCATCCAACCGCGCCCCGAGGTATGTCGCGACCACCTCAGCGTCTCGCTCCTGCTGCTGGTCATAGGTCCTCGGCGATCGAGCCATCACAGAGTCGACGCCCTCGACGCTGAACACTTCAGCCATGACCTCGCCGGCCCCGTCTATTACAGGACTGCCTATATGATCCAGTGCCATATGCATGAGCTCGTGCAGGAGGGTCTGCACCTCCAAGACCATCGACGTCGCCCTGCTGTAGAGGACGTAGTCCGTTTCGGGCGTCGCCACCCATAGGCCACACGGCAGGGTCGAGGTCTGAGATGTCATCGCGACCAGCTGAATCGGACGGTCTCGTGCAGCCTCCAGCGCCGCAATCAAGGACTGAACCGTCAACGGCACGGGCAGCTCAACCGCCACCCGACGGAGCAACCACTCAGCCCGGCGCTCTTGCCGCCGCCACATACCTTCACCTCCTGAGGCGGGCGCGCCGAGGCACACCGTGCGCCGAGCAGCGCCCCGGCCCCACTAAGTGGCCGCTCAGTGACTACGCTCAAGAGCCGACCACAATAGTGGTGAGACGCTAAGGGGGCAGCATAGCCACCAACACGCTCCGGAGGCACCCCCTCTACCGCTTGCAGCCATGGAGCTTCACAAACGAGTGTCCTGAAGCATCGCCAAACGGGGCGAATCGCACTTCGCACGCGCCCACCGAGATGATGACGCGTCCACGGAGAGGCCTACCCCTTGAACGTAACTATCGACCTGCCCCAGCGGCCCAAACTCGCCGACAGGGTGGCGCGCGTCGCGACAGAGGTGTTCGCTCCGACCCATCTCACGGGTGCTATGCCGATCGTCATCGGGATCCAAAGTGCAGCCACTGCTCGCATCGGACTCGCCTGGGGCCTGACGGCTGCGCTGTTCTGCTCGGTTTTTCCAGCGAGCGTCGTTTGGCTCGGTGTCCGCCGGGGTCAGCTCACCGACCGGCACGTCGGGCGTAGAGAGCAGCGCCGAGCACCAATGATGTGGGGTCTGTTGTCGGTCTTGGGCGGAATTGCGATAATGGTTGGCCTCGGCGCGCCGCGTCCGCTGACAGCCTTGGTCGTCGCGACGTTCGCGATTGGACTGACCTTGACCGCGGTCAACCTCCTCTGGAAGATCAGCGTGCACGCAGCAGTCGCGGCTGGTTCGGCCGCCGTGCTGGTGAGCGTGCTTGGTCCACCGCTGCTGCTTCTCGCTGTTCCGGTCGTAGCCCTTATCGGCTGGTCCCGCATCCGGCTGCGCGACCACACGCCTGCTCAGGTGGTGGCTGGCACCGGCGCGGGCCTGGTCATCTCGATGCCGATATTCCTTGTGCTGGCTTGACCGACGGCATGTCCACGCACCAGGAGCTTTGCCGTTCAGTTCAGGCGCGTCAGGCCGATCCGGGTCGACCGCCGCGACGCGGCGGGGGGTTCCGCCGCGCCTCCAAAGCGGCAACCCCCTCGACAATCGCCCGCAAGGTAGCCCTTGGCATGCCGGGAGGTAGGTTTCGCGCCAGGACTGTGATCTGAGCGAGGTCAGGGTCCACCTCGGGAGCCGAAGCATGGCCGGCAGGCTCGGCCGAGTCGAAGAAGTAGCTCGGACTAACACCCCAGAAGTCAGCCAGACGCTGGATGTTCTTCATGGTGGGGTTGTCCCGCTCGCCGCTCAAAAGATAGTTCAAATAGGACACCGACAGGCCTGTGGCGGCGGAGACCTCCTCCGGCGTGAACTTTTTCTCCGTATCCTTGTTCAGGCGTTCGTCGAAAAGAGCTTGGAGTCGACCCGCGAACGTGGAGCCTCCAGAGCCTGGCCCAGCCGAAGGGTGCGACCCTGGCCCACCCCCAGAGTCCGTCATGGTCACTCCCCAACTCCTCGACGCGCCACTATCGTGGCGCAAAGTGAATTTTCGACCACAACAGTTGCGGAGCCGTGCCGCCCGGTGCGAAGCTTGCTCGGGCACGGCCACTGCTGTGGCAGTGACACGGTATCGGACAACCATAGTGTTGCAACAGGTGTCCGTTGTTTCGACACCTGGCGGAACCGGCGATGCCGGATCGGAGACGGGCAGCGCATCGAAGAAGCGGGATCGGGGGGATGCGCGATGCGCGCCGGAGAGCCTTCGCCAGGCAGAAATCCGCGGGGCACATGCCGCTGCGGTTGCCGTCACGCGGCACCCCTGCGTCGAAGCGAGCTGGCGTCAGTGGCCTCGGAGCAGCAGACTTCGGGGCCGCTGCCGATACCGGTCGACACCGGTGGCCGCGACTTGCAACTGCACCACACGTGGCACAGCGGGAGCTGCGCACCTTCCCAAAACGTTGGTCCCGCAGACCGTCGCGCTCAGCGGCTTCATCGGAGCATTGGACGGCCGTCTTCACATCGCCGGCGACCGTCGCTGGGGCTCTGGTCACATACTGACTGTGATGTCAGAAGACCCACATGATTTGGGCACGCGGCCGTATCGCACGTCGCCTACGGGATGCCGGGCTGCCGCCTCCGCCCGCTCCATACACCGTCGATGCCTGGTGCGAGGCTATCGCCCACGGCCGAGGCCGCCCGATCCACCTTCGCGGCGAGCACCTCGGTATGGACCTCCCCTCTGCGTTTCTCATCAAGCTCGAGCACGCAGACGTCATCATTGTTGACTCGGCCCTACCGATGCTGCCTCGAACGCAAGGCATCCTGCACGAGCTGGCTCACCTTGTCCTCAACCACAGTGGCGACGCCCTGCATGCCGAGGTCGACGCAGCCGTCGAGGCTGAAGCGGAGCTCGCAGCGGACCTGCTCTTCCAGCGGCTGTCCAATGCTGCGACGGTCGCGAGCCGGGCATTGACCTCCGGTACCGCCAACTCGATCCGTAGCCAGCGGCTGTGGTGGCCTACGAGTTGGTGGACCGATCGCCGAACCGACTGGCAGGTCAACCAGCTGTGGATGACCCTACGAGCGGGCATGCCCGAGGCCGCAATCATCACCACCACTACTGCTGAAAGGGTCCCGGTAGAAATTGGCGGCAGCCGGCAGCGTTACCGGCGGGCCGTCGAGGTGCACGAGGCATTGCGGTTGCTGCGTCCGTGGTATTCGCGGCAGGTACACGACAGCGCGACCCAGCGTGCCCAGCGCTATCAACTGGATGCCACGAGTACGGCTGCGGTGGTCGAGGCGGCTCAGGTGGCGGTGGCGCTGCGGCGCCATCAGACCGAGCCGCCCTCGGACGACGTCCCACGGTTACCTCAGCGGCGGCTTGCGGCATACGACATTCGCGCGGAGGCCCGCCGCCTGGCGCTGGTGGGTCTTGCGCTACATGACTCCCCCCTCGTCGCTGCGGAACTCGCTCGCTGGAGCCCGGTGGCCTACGGCTCGCGGCCCGAGGAACCTGGGTCCACGGCCTTCGGTAGTTTCCCGATCACCCCGTTGAACAGGGCTGTGACTCGAAACGGCTGGGCCGGCGCGGCGTAGCCGGAGCGGCAGGACCTGCGCTCCAGCGGCGTCCAAAGCGGACGGCTGCCAGAGGGTCGCGTGATCCCTGATCTGGGACGGGAACATCTCGCCGCCGAAATGCGGGCCGCTTCCGAGGGCGCAACCGAGAGCCGATAGTTCGCGTCGCTCGTCGTCGCTGGCGATGCCCGGTGCGATGACGGCTAGGTCGAGATCGATCGCTAGGTCAACGGCCGCGCGGATTACCGAACGCGCGGGGCGCCAACCCGCGTCCAGCGCGTAGGCCGGGTGCACTCGCAGAAAGTGCCACGGTGCCGCGTTCAGCGACTCAATGCTCCGCGTGCTGCTTCCGTAGTCCTCTAACAGCATCCGGACACCCAAATGACGGAGTTGCTCCGAGGCATCGCCGGGAGGTAGATCCGCTGGCTGGCCTAGTGCAAGCACGAGCGAGGAGCCTGCCAGGCCACCGTGCAGCGCCTCGCGCAACCCATCGACGAACCGGGGTGTCACGGCGCGGGCAGGGATTGGCACGACCAGCGCAGCGTGCGGAAGCGCGTTCCGCCACGTCGCGGCGGCGGCTATCGATCGGGTCAGCACGGTTCTCGCGAGACCCTCCAACGCGTCTTGGTCGTCAAGGAGTTGGTACGCGTACCCGTCGGCGGCGAGCACGTCATAGCGCGAGTACAGCCAACGGGGCACGGACTGAACCATCGTGATGCTACCGCGGGCGAGATCAACGATCGGTTCGAAGGAGATCGACATGCGTGCGTCATCGAGCTCTCGTGCGAGCGGAACGCTCTGGATCGGGCCAGCCTGATACGTGACCAAACGGTCTTGGCCTTGCCGGATGGCCCACCACATCACCCGCTCCGCCGCGTCGAGTAGAGCGGCGGCTTCGTCGGGGGCGCCTGAGGTCATGCCTGCGCTCACCCGGACCGCTAGCAGCGAGCCTCCGATGTGAATGGGTCGGCGCAGGGTTGCCACGGCGTAGCACGCCCGCTGGTAGGCGCTCATCTCTGTCGTAGCCCACATCACGAGTGCGAACTCCGCGTCGCCAACCCGGGCTACCTCCGCCGCGTCTCTCGATGTGCGACTGAGCCGTGCCGCCAGCTCGTTCAGCAGGACGAGAGCACGATCGCGACCAACCGCGTCAGCCAGGAACTCGTAGTTCTCTAGCCGGATTGCCACCACGTGGCAGGTGTCCGCAGCCTTCTCAGCAACCCGGGTGAGCAGCGTCGCCCGGTTCGGCAGGCCGGTGTCGCGGTCATGATGCGCCTCGTGCCTCATCAAGGCGTAGGCATGCGCGATGTCCAGGCTCGTCGACAGCGTCGCCGAAAACGCCCGCAGGGTCGAGCGCTCGCGAGCGGACAACCTGTCGCGAGGACCACGAAGGTTCAGCCTCAACGTGCCTTGCAGTCCGGTCGTCTTGGCGCCAATCTCGTGCGCGATCGGCAGTGGGGCGCCAGCGGCGTACACAGGGACTTCTTCCGCCGGACCGTCGAACACCACCGCCGCGTCGCGGTCGGCACGAACCAACCGGCCGCCGCCCGCGATCTCGATGTCCGCGGCCTGAGCACCGAAGAGCTTCACCGCCCCGGCAGCCGCGGTCCGGATCACGACATCGATGTCCCGGCTGGCCAAGGCATCGCTCAGCACGGCAAGGTGTTCCCATGCGCGCCGTTCCTCACGGATCCGAAGGCGATGTGTCAGCACCAGGTGCAGAACTAACATTGCGGCAGGCAGAGCTATCAATGCCCGCATATCGAGGCCGGTGAGAACTGAAACCAAACCTGCCGTGCCGATTTCGGCCAAGCCCACGATCAGTCGTGTACGCCACATGTAGCGCAGAACCGTCAGGACGGGACGTCCAGTAGCCAGCGTCGCTGCGGCCGTCGTGACTATTTCCTGTAGAGTTAACACCGCGATACCTGCGACAAGGAATCCGAGTACGTAGAGTTGCCACCGGGAAGTTGCCAGCCCCGTGTCCTCAAATCTCGGACGTATACCGAAGGCGTGCATAGTTACGGCGGCCAGCGCGGCGGCTACGACATCCATACTGACGTTGTGGATGGCCTTATGCACACCAGCGGAACGTGGGTATCGTGTGACAATTCGGGCCACGGTGACGCCGACAGCTGCGCAGATAATCACCCACGGGACAGGCAAGACTGATGCGCACAACAGCGTCGCCGTCGGCGTCAGCGTGATCCGAAAAGGTATACGGGGCGGCACAGGCGCCGAAAAGATGGCACCGACCGCCATCACGGCCGTACCCATTATTGGGTACACCAAATAATACGGCGTCGGTTGACGTAGGTTTACCGTCGCCCATAAAACGCTTGAGAGCGCCGCCGCAAAGACTGTGACCGTCAGCAGCACCAGCGCAGGCCCGCGTCGTCGGGATGACATCAATCATTCCCCCGTATTCATCAACCTCAGCCCTCTCTGCAACAGATCGTCCACATTAACAGGTGAAGCCAACCTTAGTCCCACTCAACGCCCTTGCGCATCACTGAACCCCCTCCCCCATCTCTCTAATGGTTGGAACATATGACCGCGTGTCGACCATTATCAACTGCAAAGAGTCGTTTTCGTCACTTACCGCGCACTGGGACGGACCGACGTAACGAAAAGTCAACCGCCTGCGCACTCGGGGCGAGCATTGGTGGCTCAGTGTGACCTCGCAGCCACATGAGGTGCGCCATCGCCCTTGGTGCCCGCAGCCTGGTCACTCGATGCAACGGACAAATGACCAAGGGGATTGGGGCGGGATCCACGAACTGACAATGCCCGGCCTTGGGGGCAGCCAGGCTTTGTCGTCATTCACGTGCTCGTAGACCCCCTGACCAGCAGTTAAGCTGCCGCCGCTCCGCGTCCGCACTGCTGGCACTATCGTCCTGGTATCGGCTATTTAGGATGGCCCACGATGCAGTAGATGTGGGCCAGCGGACCCGAGGTGCCGTTGTTGCGCGGCGGCTTGCAGGACGAGCGCGGGTGGCAGATCCGTGCCCCGGCCGATCTTGCGCGGTCGATTCATGCCTCCCCCGCCCGACGAGCCGCTAGGTCAGGGTCGTGAGGACGGTGTGCTGGTGTCGGTTGCGGCGCGGCCGCGATCGAGGATCAGCACAAGGGAGAAGAGGCCCGCCCGAGCGCCGGTCACCTGTTCGTGGGCAGAGAGGACTTCACCGGTGCCAGGGTTGAGGATGAGCTGCGTTGTGGAGCCGTCGGCGGTCACACTGAATCCAAGGCCGGCCCGTCCGGCCAGGTCTGTCTGCTCGCCTCCGAAGGAGATGTTCGGCACGCCGGCCAGGACGCGCAGCATCTCCGAGCGCTGCTCCTGACTGAGATATTGGCTGGTGGCGAGGCCGATGACGCCGTGGACGAGCATTCGGGGGTAGGCAGGCTCGTTAGCCAGCTCCCGTGGTGCTAGGGAGCCGGCGAGCGTGGTGGCATCGGCGGGCAGCGGTTCTGCCAGATACGGCGGCAGTTCGCCCGCCAGGTATCGCGTGGTCTTTTCTGGGGCTGCCGGGAACCTGCTCCGCTCCGCCGGTGTCGGGCGGTGGGCGAGGCCAGGCACATTGGGAAGCCGGCGTGTTAACTCTCGGCCGGAGCTGTCGGAGTCGCGGCGCCAGCGATGCACATCAGAGCGTGTAATCACGTTGGTGGCGCGGGTCCACGACTGAGTGTGCAGGTAGGTGTACGGCAGGCCGGTGGAGGCATCAGCGGGGGTGCTGGCGACGCTCGCGGCCAGTGTCATCAGGCGTTGGTGCGGGGTGAGGCCGGGATCGGTGGCGGCCGTTGCAGGCATCGTGGTGCTCTGCTGTTGTGGTGATGGGGACGCAGGGTGCGAGCCGGTTTGGCCGGTGGGGGTGCTTGATTGGCAGGCAGTGAGCAGGACTCCGAGAGCGCTCGCAGTCACCAGGTGGGCGAGAGTAGTCGTTCGGGGCATGGGCATCGCGGCGATGATTCCTCGCTGGATAGGCAAGTGGTCAGAGGGCTGGCGCTGGCACGCTTCGGCGTTGAGGCGACCCGGCGTCGGTGTGGTCGGTTGGCAGTCGGGACGTATGCGCACCGACGTCGCTCGGTCTGTTGGTTGGCTTGTAGGCGCTACGTGGCACTGCTGAGCAGGTTGGTCAGTGCCTGTCGGCCGTGGTCGGTGAGCATGGCCGTCAGGGATCGCCGGTGTGGCACCTGCCGCAGATGTCCGTCGGCGAGCAGCACGTTGAAGGTGTCGCGGACGGTGCCCTCTGAAGGGCGGATGGTGCCCTCAGTAGGGGTATCCACCGTGGCGGCCAGCTCACGCACCGTCCATGTCCGCGTGGGATCCGCAAGCAGCGTCGCGTAGATGCGGCGCCGCTTGCCCGCCATCGACCCACCGTCCGAGCGCAATTCCTCACCGCCTGGTCAGATTGGCCTGCAGGCGCAACTGATGCGATGAGTCATGGTGCTGAGCTCCCATCGGTGATGCCGTCGCGGAGTCGTGTTGCGGGTCGTCGATTCCGGCCGGGTGGCCGTGGCGTTGGTCTGTGCAGCTGGCACGCATGCGGGCGAGTTCTTGGCGCAGGCGCGGGCCGTCGCGGTGACCTGGGTGCGCGGCTTGGTGGTCGGCGGCGGTGCGGCCAAGGAGTTGACGCGCTTGGACGCAGTGCCCGTCCTGGTAGAGGACGAGGGCGAGGGTCGCTTGGGCGGCGAGGGTGGGTAGCGCCCGACGGCCTTCGGCCTTGCTGTGGTGGCGAATGAGCTCGCTGTAGCAGTTCGCGGCTTCGGTGAGGTTGCCGGTGCGGCGGTGTGCGATGGCGAGGACCCGCAGGGCCGAGTCGGTTTCCGGTGAGGTGGTGCCGAGCAGGCCACGCAGGCTGCGGTGCGCCCACCCGGCCCAGGGCAGTGCGGTGCTCGGGTCGGCGTGGACGACGGTCAACTCCGCGAGCAGGGCCGCGGCGAGCGCGGTGGCAAGGTCCAGGGCGCCGATGTCGTCGGTGGGATCGGTGAGCAGCAGCCCGGTGTGCAGGACCTGGATGGCGCGTGCGTGGTCACCGTGATCAGCGCGGGCGCGGGTATAGCTGAGGCGTTGCGCCATGGACATCCGGGGTCCGACGAGTTGTCGCGGGTGGGACCGCCACGTGAGGTGCAGATCGGTGTGATCGGCGCCGACCGCGACACGGTGCAGGGCACCCGGGGCGTACGCGGAAGCGAATTCGGTCTTGCCGGGGGGCACGAGGTGCGGGGCGCGGTGCAGCACCGCCTGGGCGACCGCGTCGCGCAACGCCTGCGCCGGGACAGGTGCCCGTCCGCACGCGGGCATGCACAGGTAGACCTGTGGGCCTCCGGGGAGGTGCACCAGGATCATGCGGTTGGCGCAGAAGTGGCAGGCCGTCAGCCCTGGTGGGACCGGGGCGGCTGGCACCGCTCGTGCCCGCGCCACCCATTCGTCGATGGTGGCCCGTGACACGCCGCATTCGTTGGCCACCTCCTTGACCGCCGGAGGCAGGCCGCGCTCGGCGGCATGTCTCAGCGTCGCGGCCACCGTGTTGGCGACGAACGCCGGCGTCCACGGAGCGACCGGCAGGGACCGCGTCGGCATGGTGCATTCCCCTTTGTTGGTCAGTTCGCTATGCGGCCAGTGAGGTGGCCGGCACCGGCCATGACGGCGTGAGCTGCGTGCAGACGGCGCGGTGGTTTTCGCTGGCCGGCATGCGCGCGATGTCGCTGATCTGGGTGCGAAGAGGGTCGCCGATCGTCAGGTAGCGGGCGGCGATGGTCGCGGCGACCGTGAGGCAGCGCTTCGAGATGTCGGGTGATCCGCAGTCGCGGTAGAGGCACGCGAGCTGGGTGAGCGCTTTCAGAGTGGCGGATGCTTCGGGTCCGTGGCGGCGTTCAGCGGTGGTGTAGACGTCGGCGAGGTCCCGGATTGCCTGCTCACAGCGGCCGATGCGGTGGTGGGCTGCGGCCAGGCCGGCGCGGGCGTGCAGGGTCCGCTCGTGGCTGGCGCCGAGTGCGGCGGTGGCGAGGTCGACCAGGTCGCGGTAGGTGGTGAAGGCCTGGTCGGCGTGTCCGATCAGCGCGGCCAGGGGTGCCAACAGCACCGCCGCGTCGAGTTGCTCCGCTGCGGACGTGCCGTGGTGGGCGAGCGTGCGGGCGTAGACGGCCCATTGGTAAGCGTCCGTGAGGTCGCCGAGTGTCTGCCGCGCTGCGGCGTGGTCGATCGCCGCGCGGGCGGGCGTCTGGTGTGCTCCGCGCGCCGGTTGACGGGTCCGGGGCATCGGCGTCCGCGTTGGCATGTCGGTTCTGGCTCCCTAGCTAGGGGTGGTCTGCGGGGTTGGTGTGGCCGGCGGCAGCCCTAGCGGTCGGAGGCCTGAGCGATGGTGGAGGTGAACTGGTAGGAGCGCAGGACCACCATCGGGTCGGCCATCAGCTCGGCGAAACGATCGAAGTCTTCGGCCGTCGCGCCGTCGTGGAGGAGCTGGTCTGTCAGCTGGTGGACGTTGTCGGCGTAGAGCTGGCAGCCGGGGCCGCCGCCGGTCCAGGTGCGGGCGGTGGTGCGGGCGTGCACGTGGTTCATCCCGGCGTGCAGCAGCAGGGAGGCTGCCCTGTCGCCCCAGTGCAGGTCGACGCCCTGGCTGGCGAGGACGTCGAGAACGCGGTGCACAACGGTGGCGAGTAGCTCCGCGTCTTCGGGAGAGGGGGCGCGGTGCACCCACATCTGGGCGTAGACGATGTCGCCGAGGACCAGCCATCCGCCCGGCTTCAGTAGTGAGATCATCTCGTCGAGCAGTTCGGTTCGGTTGGCAAGCGGCGCCAGCGCGCAGCGCGCATTGATCAGGTCGAACGGCGCGGCTTCGGCGGGTAGTTGCAGCCCGTGGCGCAGGTCGCGTTCGTAGACGTGGACAATCGCGGTGGGGTCGAGCAGTTTCGCGTCGTCGTCTAGGGCGACGACGCGACCCGACGATCCGACCAGACCGGCGAGGTAACGCGTGAGCGAACCAGCTCCAGCGCCGACATCGAGAGCTCGCTGCCCGGTTCGGACTCCGATACGCGCGAATTCACGTGTCGCGATCGGGTCGAACACCTTCGTGAGGTCTCGGGACGGCGTGCTGCTGCTTATCTGGTTGCGCTGCTGGGTGGACGTCATCGGTTCCTCCTAGGTTCAACCCTGGTTCGCGAGAACGCTGGTGCCGCTGTGGGTCCAGCACAGCTCGACGGACTCGGGGCTATGGACGAGGGCCTGCTCGACAAGCCGAATCAGGTGTTGGCGTAGGTCGGCTCGGGTGGACTCCTGCCATCGCTGGTAGGTAATGAGTGGCCGGGTGGCCGCGGTGCGCCGGTCGTAGGCGGCGGCGAAGCCGACAACAAGTGCTTCCAGGTGCTGCGCGTCATACAGAGCTCCAGGGCAGAAGCAGACATAGAACCGGCGACGCGGGGCGGCGGCGTAGGGCTGGAGGAGACCTCGGCAGGTGATGCAGCTGGCCAGGTCGGTGAGCAGCCAGAGGCTGGTGTCGTCGTCGTTCAAGATGTCACCGCCCTTGCCCGCTTGAAGGTGGGTGGGGTGGTCGGCGGCGCCGTTCGGGTCGGCGACGCCAACCACCCACCGCCGCCCGCGATGGATGCTCGGACGGCGGCCCTGCCCCTGGTGGGGCCGGACCCGCCAGGTGCACGGGTGCAAGCGAGGCGCGGAGGTCGCCTCGCTGGGCTGTGAAGGGAGGCGCTGGTGGTCATCGTGGGGATCCCGTAGGCACGGCAAGCACGTCGTGCAGGCGGGCGGGATCTGCACGCAGGTCTGCTGCGGGGGCATGCAGGGCGATGGTGCCCCGGTCGAGGACGGCGACGTCGTGCGCGATGTCGAGGGCGAGGGCAAGGTTCTGCTCGGCAAGCAGGACAGCGCTGCCGGTCGCGGCAAGGCCGGTGATGATCGCGGCGAGCTGGCCGACGACGGCGGGGGCGAGGCCCTCGGAGGGTTCGTCGAGTAGCAGCACCTGCGGCCCGGCGAGCAGGGCGCGGGCCAAGGCGAGCATTTGCTGTTCGCCGCCGGAAAGTTGGTGGGGCCGGTGGTGACGGCGCTCGCCCAGCGCGGGAAACAGGTCGAGGACCTGCCGCGCGGTGATGCTGCGGGGGCGGCCGGGATGCGGTCGGGGCAGCGCAAGGTGCTCGGCGACGGTGAGGCCGGCGAACAGGCGGCGTCCTTGCGGAACGAGGCCGATGCCGGCCCGGGAGCGGCGGCGGGCAGAAAGGCCAGTCACCAGCCGGTCGTTGAGGACGATTTCAGTACCCGACAGCGCGGGGTGTAGGCCAGCGATGGTGTTGATCAAAGTCGTCTTGCCGGCCCCGTTGCGGCCGACCACGGCGCTCACCCTCCCGGCTCGCACATCGAGCGTGACGCCGGCGAGCACAGGCGCGCCGTGATGCCCGGCTCGCAGGTTGCGCACCCGCAGGACGGGCGGCGCAGCTACGGGCGGGTCGGTGGTGGCCTCCGGCGTTGTGGGCACATGTTTGGTGGGGTCCGCCTCGGCGAGGTACACGCGGCGCACCTCCGGGTGGGTGCGCACGTCGCTGGAGGTGCCGGTGGTGAGGTGTTGGCCGTGGTGCAGGACGGTGACGGTGTCGGCGACCGCGGTGACGAAGTCGAGGTTGTGGTCGACCACCAGTACGGCGATGTCGGTGGGCAGTGCGCGGATCAGCTCGGCGAGGCGGGTGACCTCGGTGGTGGCGAGGCCGGCGGAGGGTTCGTCGAGCAGGAGCAGTCGGGGCTGGGCGGCCAGGGCGACGGCGACTTCGAGGCGGCGTTGGTCACCGTACGAGAGCTGGCTGGTGGGCCACTGGGCGTGCTCGGCCAGCCCGACCTGGTCCAGCGCGTCCAGGGCCGCCGCCGACGCGCGAGGCCGCAGGCGCAGCGCTGCCAGGTGCTGCCCGGGCACGGCGAGTAGCACGTTCTGGACGACCGTCAGCGGGCGGGCGAGAGCGGGATGCTGCCAGGTGCGGGCGATGCCGGCGCTGGCGCGGCGGTGGGCCGGCCAGCGGTGGATGTCGTGTCCGGCGTACTGGATGCGCCCCGACGTTGGGCGCAGGGTGCCGGCGATCAGGTGTAGCAGGGTGCTCTTGCCGGCGCCGTTGCGTCCGATGAGCGCGTGCCGGGCCCCGGCGTGCAGGTCGAGGCTGACCTTGTCGACGGCTCGGCGGGCGCCGTAGGCGCGGCTGACGGTGTCCAGTCGCAGCAGCGGTGCGCTCATGTCCGCCCCCGATCGCGTCGGGTGAGAAGCCCGGCCAGCCGGTGTCGGGGCAGGTAAGCCAGGGCGAGGAAGCTCAGGCCGAGAAGGGTGCTGCCGTGGCCGCTGAGCAGGCCGCCGGCCCAGTCCCGGGCGGCCACCAAGAGGATCGCGGCGGCGCAGGCACCGATCATGCTGCCGGAGCCGATCAGCGCGGCGGCGAGGGCGATCGCGGAGATGCCCATGGCGGCGTCAGCAGGCGAGACGTAGCGGGTCACCGCAACGAGCAACGCGCCGGCCGCGCCAGCGATCGCACCGGCAAGGGTGTACGCGGCGAGAAGGAGCCGGCTGGTGTGGTGGCCGGCCGCTTGTACACGGGGCTCGTGGGCGGCGATGGCCCGCAGGAGCAGGGCGAAGCGAGTGCGGGTGAGGACGATGACCGCGGTGGCGATGATCAGGGTGCACGCCAGGACGTACAGGTACACCCAGCCGGGCCGGACCAATGGTGCAAGGCCCGGCAGCGCCACCACCGGTGGTATGTGGGTGCCTTCGCTGCCGCCAGGCGCCCACTGGCCGGCGGCGGCGTGCACGAGTTCACCGACACCGAACGTGACCATGAGGAAGGTGGTGGCCCGAACCCGTACCGCGAGCAGGCCGGTCACGGCGGCGGCGACGGCCCCGGCGGCGGTCGCCGCGAGCAACTGGACCGGACCGAGACTGGTCAGCGTGGCGAGCGTAGCGGCGGCGTAGGCCCCGACGACGAGGTACGCGGCCTGCCCCAGCGGTGGTTGCCCGGCCAGCCCGACCAGCAGTTGAGCGCTCATCGCGAGCACGGCCATGACCAAGGCGGTGGCGGCGAGCGAGACGAGGTAGGCGTTGACCATCCACGGCAGCGCCACCGCCACCGCGACGACGATCCCCGAAGCGACAGGTACCAGGCGAGCCGCCCGGCTGACGGGTCGCCGTTGCGCCGATGCGCTGGTGGGTGCGGGTGTGAGGGTGGTGGTCACGCGGGCCGTCCCGCAAGCGAAGGGCGGTGCCGGACAGTGAGCGCGACCAGCATCGCGGCGGCAAGGACAAACGCGGCGGCGCCAGGGACGAGAGCGACGCCGAGCGTGAGGATTTGTCCGACACCGAGCGCGGCGAGCAGGGCACCGCGAATGCTGCCGAGGCCACCGACGACGCAGACGATCAGCGAGTAGACCAGGATCGTGGTGTCCACGCCGGGGGCCGGGCCGATGACCGGGGCGCCGAGCACGCCGGCGGTGACCGCGAGGACTCCCCCACCGACCAGCACGGCGGCTCGGGTCGTGCGGGTGCGTAGTCCGGTGGCGGCGGCCATGCCGGGGTCGGCGACCACAGCCCGAACGACCGCTCCGACACGGGAGCGCTCGACGAGCCAGATCAGCAGCACCACGATCAGGGCGGCGACCGCGATGAACCCCAGTCGGTAAACCGGGTACTGGTAGCCGCCGAGGCTGACCGACCCGGCGAGCGCGCGGGGCGGGTCGACGGAGCGCGGTTCGGCGCCGAACACGGTGCTGAACCCGTCGGCGGCGATATAGGCCACCCCGAGTGTGGCGAGCACCTGGTCCAGCGGCCGGTCCGTGAGGGGACGCACAGCCGCAGCGAGGCCCGCTCCCCCGACGGCGCCGATCAGGACCGCCGCGGCGAGGGCCAGGCCGAGGCCGACCCAGCCGCCGTCGGCAAGCTGCCAGGCGATGTAGGCGCCAGCGAGGTAGAGGGTGCCGTGGGCCATCGAGAACACCCCGGCCACGCCGAAGATCAGCGTGAGTCCGGCCGCGATGACGAACAGCAGCAGTCCGTACGCGACCCCGTCCAGCGCGGTGATCGTGTAGGGGTTGACCAGCCCGCTCAGGCCCACGGCACTCCTCCTTCCGAACGCAGGTCAGGCGGAGGCGAGCCGCCGGCCGATGGTGGTGTGCATCAAGTAGCCCGACAGCATCAGCTGCGGGTCCATCAACACCTCACGCAGCTCGGCCAGGTCATCGAGGCTCATGCCGGCAGCGACCAGCTCTGCCTCGCGCTGAATCGAGTTGGAGTGATGCAGCCGGCAGATGCCGGTGCCACCGCGCCACGAGCGGGACTCGATGCGGCTGTCGACGTCGACCAGGCCTAGGTGCAGCATCACCTCCGGCGCCCGCTGCGCCCAGCCCATCTCCGCCCCGCGAGACTCCCCGTAGGCGAGCAGCGCGTCCTGGAACCGCTCGATCAGCTCGGTCGCCCGAGGGCTGGGGCTGCGGCGGATCATGTCGCGCCAGGTGCAGTCCCAGTCCGCCACCACCATTGCCCCGCCCGGGGCGAGAGCGCGCGTCAGGTCGGCGAGGACCTGCTCCCGCTCGGGCAGGTGCATCAGCACCAGCCGGGCGACGATGGCCTGCTGCGACCCCGCCGGCAGCTCCATCTCGCGGACGTCGCCGGCCCGGACGGTGACGTTGGGACCCTCGGGGATGTAGCGGGGGTCGAGGTCCACGGCGGTGACGTGCCCGTCCGGGGCGACCTGGTCGGCCAGCCAGGTCGTCAGCGTGCCCGCCCCGGCGCCGATGTCCGTGACCTTCCAGCCCGGCCCGACCCCAAGCCCGAACAAGACCCTTTGCGTGTCCGCGTCGAGGATCGCAGCGAGGTGACGCAGCTGTTTGGCTGCCTCGTCGGTGGCGTTGTCGAACATGTACCCGGCCTGCCCATCGGCGGCCGTCGTGGTCGTGGTCATGGTGTCTATGCCTTTCGGAGTCAGGAACCGAGGGTGGTGAGCGTCTGCACGGTGCGGTTGACCCACACCTGCCCGTCCTGGGCCACTTCCCGCAGGTAGTACGCCTGCACAGGGGTGTGGTTTACCGGCCCGAACTGCCAGGCGCCCCGAGGCGAATCAATCGACCCCACCCGCGGCAACGCCGCGGTGAGCGTCTGCGAGGTCAGCCCTGTGGCCGCCGCACTCGCGGCGGCAGACGACGCAACCGGGCGGCTGGCAGCCGGACTTCCGCTCGTGGCAGGGCTGCTGGAGGCGGATGCGGTGCTGGTGGTGCTGGGTGTAGTCGCGGGGGCATCAGGCTGGGCGAGCGCTTCCGAGATCGCTCTGTCCAACACGAGCGCTGCGTCCCACGCGCAGACGTGGTACACGTTCGGCAGCTTCCCCTCGTTGGCCGAGGTGAACCGGCGCACGAAGTCTCTGTTGGCCGCGTTGTCCAGCGTCGACGAATAATTCAGGGCGGTGTAGATGCCCTTGGCCTGATCCTTCAACGCCGCCAGTGGCGCGCCTTCGGTCAGGAAGCCCGAGGCGTACAGCGGCGTGGTGATGCCGTACTGGCGGTACTGCTTGACGAACTCGATCGCCGACGCGCCGGCGTAGAAGGTATAGACGGCCGCCGGCTTGGCCTCCTTGATCTTCGTCAGGTACGGGGAGAACTCGGTCGTCGGCGCCGGCGCCCACGGCGTCCACGTCGGCTCCCCGCCTGGGTTCGCCAACTGCCCGCCCGCCTTGCGGAAAGCGGTGACGAAACCACCGATCTGATCACGACCGCCGATGTAGTCCGGGCCGATCACCCACACCCGGCCGTCGCCGACCGTCGTGCGCAGGTAGCCGGCAATCGACGCGCCGGTCTCCTGACTCAGCCACGACGTCGACCACAGGTAGGCGGGATTGTCGACCGTTGAGGGCCGCCCACCCATACCGATCAGCGGCACCTTGGACTCGATCAGCAGCGGGTACAAGGTCTGCACCGTGTCGGCGGTCCCCCCGCCAACGAGAGCGAGGACCTTGTCCTGCTCGATGAGCTTGCGCGCCGACGCGAGGGCGGTGGCCTTGCCGTCGCCCTCGTCGGCCTCAATCACCTTCACGGGTCGACCGCCGAGCTTGCCGCCCAGCTTGTCCAAGGCCAGCCGCCACCCCGCGGCCTGGTCATCACCGATTGACTTGTAGTTGCCGGTTTTCGGCACGATCAAGCCGATGCGGATCTCGGTGGCGGTGGTATCCCCGTCGCTGAGGCTCGACCCGGCGCAGCCGGCGACAGCAAGCAGGGTGGTGGCAGCGATGGCGGCGATCGCCGTTCGCCAGCGATGGTGCCGGCGGCCGGTTGGCTGAGGAGTCACGAGAGTCGACGTCCTTCCGTTCTGAGGGGGAAAGGTGCGAGGGCCGTACGTGGTGCTGGGGTGGTACGACAGGGCTGGCCAGGCGATGCAAAACGGCCAGGACGGAGGCAGGTTCCGTGGCGTCGCAGGTCAGGACCGGCACCTGCGCGCTGACCTGTAGGGCATCGCGGATCTCGCGGCGGTTGCGGGAGCCGCCGAGCGGCCGGTTGATCGCGACCAGGTACGGCAGATCACGGGCGTCGAGGTAGTCCATCGCCGGATAGGACACCGGCAGTCGGGTGGTGTCGACCAGCACGACAGCGCCGGTGGCGCCCAGAGCCAGGTGGTCCCACATCCACCACCAGCGCCGCAGCTCCGGCGTCACGTGCAGGACGACGGTGACGCCAGTGGACAGGGTTGCGTAGCCGATCTCTCCGACCGCACCCGGCTGGCCGGGCCGCGTCGAGCGGCCACGCTGCGCGGCCCGAAGGAAGCAGGACTTCCCCACACCCGCGCCGCCGGTCACCAGCACCTTGACCGTCGAGGCCGCATGTCCCATCACGCCCGAGTTCGCGCTCATGCTCATCGCCGCCCGCACGCCGGCTCAGCCGGCCGTTCGCGGCCCTGGCCTGACCGCGTCGCCGATACGCGCCGCCATGGTGGCCAGCTCGTAGGCGACCTGCGACGGGTCGCAATCGTTGCGGGCTAACGCCGCCAAAGACGACCCGTCGGGCACCTGCTGCACGACGAGGATCCCGTCGCGCATCATCAGCATCTGGAAGTGCACACCGCCGGTCTCCAGCAGGTCAGTGGCGCCGCGCGCCAGACTGACCAGCCCGGACACGATCGCCGCGAGCTGATCGCCGCGGTCGGTGTCCAGACCGTCGGTGCTGGCCAGCAGCAGCCCGTCGCCGGAAACCGCAACAACGTGCGCCACTGCGGGAATCTGGCTGGCCAGGTTGTTCAGAACAGTGGACAGCTGCGAATTGCGGGCAGTAGTGGCGAGACTCATCGGCGTTCTCCTGTTGGAATGGGAGGGGTAGACGGCGCGGCTCGCAGGCCGCGCATCGTGCCGGCGACCTGCGCCCGGATCGCCGCCGGGTCGATTTGCACGTAAGGCTCCGATGGGGCCCGCTGCGCCGGCAGGCCGCCCGGGACGACGTGCGCCTGGGGACGACGTCGAGGCAGACCGGAGGTGGTGCGTCCATCGGTTGCTGGTTCGGCGGCGGACGCCGCCGCCTGCCAGCCCGCGTCGGCGTCGGTGCTGAAACCACGCTCGTCGCTGCGAGACGGCCACAACCACGGCGATTGGGCCGCCATAGCCTGGAACATCGGCGGGTCCGGCGGTCGCGGCGCACCCACCGGCAATGACACCGGGCCCCGCTGGCGAGGCACGGGCGGCAGCTCCATCGTTACGTCCGTGCGCGGGGGTGAAGGTGGCTCCGGCACCACCGGGGTTTGCCGTGTTGGACCAGTCCACCCGGTCCCCGCCCACGGCGCCGCGACCGGGTGAGCGGCCGGCGCGGGAGCCCGCCGGGACGGCCGTTCAATGTGGCAGGGAACGACGATCTCCCGAACGTGCACCCGTGTGACGTACTCAGCCGGCACCAGAACCTCAGCGGTGACGCCGGTCGGCTCGGTAGCGCCCAGCCGTACCCGCACCCCGAACTCTGCCGCCAGCCGGGAAATCACGACCAAGCCCATCTGGTCAGTGACCGCAACCTCCATCTCCGGGCTCGCCAGCAGCGCGTTAGCGCGGTCGAACTGCTCCACACTCAACCCGAGACCGGAATCGGCGACAAGGATCCGCACGTCATGCCCCGACCACCCCGCGAAGACCCGCACCTGCGCGGCGGAGAACCGGGTCGCGTTGTCCAACAGCTCCGCGAGGATCGACTTCACGGCGTCGACCGCGCGGGCGTCGACCTCGACCTCGACCAGCTGCTCCATCGTGATCCGGGCGAAGCCTTCGGTCTCCGACAGAGCAGCGTTCACCAGGTCCGCGAGCACCACCGGATGTGGCTGCGATTGGCCGGGGCCACCACCGGCAACGATCAGTAGATTCGATCCATAACGGCGCAGCCGGGTGGCCTGCTGGTCTGCGGCGAACACCCTCGCCAACCGGTCCGGGTCCTCCTCGTCGCGCTCAAGACGATCGATGCTGCCCAGTAGTTGGTCGGTCAGGGCCTGCACGCGTCGACCAACGGAGGTGATCATGGCGATGACCAGGGCACGCCCCCGTGCCTCCCCCACCGCCGCGTTCACCGCCACGTCCAGCACTAGATTGAAAGCGCCTGCGACCTGGCCGACCTCGTCCCCGCCAACCACCGGCACTGCCACGCGGCCGGTGTCCTCGGCCAGCCGTTGCGCCGCCGCTGGATCCGACGTTGCCCGCAGCCGCGCCACCAGGGCTGGCAGCTCCACGTCCGCGACCCGACGGGCGCCCTGCTCCAGCGACGACAGCTGCGCGACCAGCGACCGGGCCACCCGGACCGCCGTTACCGCGGCGACCAGCAACATCACTAACAGCACCGCAGCTTGCACCGCCGCAGCCCGGACCTGCGCTATCCACAGGTCGTCGGCGGCAGCCGCGATGTCATCGTTCACCGCCGCCTGCACCTGGGCCAACAGATCCGCGCGACTGGTCATCACTCGGCTCCACTGCCCGGCCCCGCCCGGCAACCGCACCGGCTCATACACCCCGGTGCCAGACACCAGCCCGTCCAGCCGCACCGCGGCGAGGACGTCCCCGCCAGTCAACGTGCGTCCCAACCGCGCCCTCCATGACGGGCGCGCCAACGCGTCGAACTCGCGCAACGCCTCGTCCTGGCCGGTACGAGCGGCCACGACTTCCGCGTGCAGCGCCGGAGTCAACCGCCGCGCCGCCACCGCCTGCAACACCGCCACCTGCTGCTGACCCACCGCCTCACGGGCCCGCGACACCGCCGCGGACGCGCGCATCTCATCGGCGAGCTGCGACTGCACGCCGCTCTGAGCCACCGCCAACAGCAGATCCCCCAGATCGGCGATGACGATCCGGTAACCGAACGCCACGGCGGACAGCGCCACCAGGCCGTCTCCGCGCACCCGCTGCCGCTGCGCCTGCACATCCGCCAACCCCGCGTCAGCGCGGGACAGAACACCACGCACGCCCCCGGGCGGGTTTTCGAGTTCTCCCCGCAGCACCCGGAATCGGGAGATCGCCTCATCGGTGCCCTGCACGGCCCGCTCGAAATCCGCAGGCTTCACCGTCGACCCCGGCAGCAGCAGACCCACTGCAGCGATCCGCTCAGCCTGCAGACGCTGCGTCACCTCGGTTGCCGACGCGCCGACATAGAACAAGTCCCCGGCACCAGCGGCAGCCTGGGCCTCCCCCACAGAGGACCACAATCCGAAACCCGCCGACACCACCGCGACCAGCACCGTCGGTAGCACGATCAGCCCGGCCTTCCACCGCACCGACATATCCGCCAACTGGCGGCCCACTATGACCCGTGAGACCCGCATCGCACCGCCACTGGACGCGCTCACACCGCCGCCCGGCTGTCCGTGGATGCGGCCCGGCAGCCACGCCCGCTCCACGCCGTGTCACGCGGCGAGCGCCGCCCGGTCGCTGGCCGGGTCGTCATAACAAGCACCTGCTCGCTGACAGGGCGGTCGGGGGAAAGTTGCCGGCCGGTCGACACCAGCAGCTGCGGCGCGATGGCCAAATGCGCCACCAGCGGCGTGATCAGCAGGGGCATGAGCCTCCTGGCAACAGGCACGGCGAACCTTCCCTCGGTGAGTTGGTATCGCTGGCTGGTGAGTCAGCGCAGCGGCGGCGATGACGCCGGCATAGAGCGACCTAAGACGAAATCGATCAATGTCGGCCAGCCCTGCCAAGCAGTTCTGACAATCCGCCAACATTCCCGGCGTCGACAACATCCACCCAGAGATGAATGTCAGCGGATTGTCGGAACTGGATGACAACCCTTATCGACACGGTCGACGACGACTTTTGATGTTTGAGTCACCGTCCGCGTCGACTGAGCAGGCGGTGAGGGGCCGCAGCCGCCTGGCGGCGCGACGGTCCGTCGTGTCCACGACCGCTTGGGAGGGCATGCACCATGACCAGTTCATCCATGCCGGAGGTCGCAGAGGTTGGCCGTCGGGCCGCCGAGATCGTCGACAAGATGCAGGCGCACCCGGCCTACGGCCGACTGCAGAGCTCGTCGATGAGGTACTCCACCTGCTGGGCCACGTTCGCCGGCTACCCGGCTATCAGCCGTTGGTCTCTGGAGCGCGACGCCGCTCCGCTGTTGGACGAAGCGCTGCGCGTCCTAGCGCTCAAAGCTGCCGTGTTCGAGCTCTCCGGCGGCGACGAGCACGCCGCCGAACTGCTGGTGCCGGCGCCGGTGGACGAGATGATCCACGCCGTGCTGGCCCAGTTCACACTGATGACGCGCCTGCAGAGCGACCTGGGCGTCACCTTTCCCCACGCCACGGAGCTGGAGGAGTTCACCTACACCCGCGGCGGCATCACCGACGCCTACTACGCCGCCGCCGGGTGGGGAGAGCAACCACTGCGGTACTGGCTCGACTCGGCCGAGGTGAATCGACGTCTCGGCCTGCTCAACGAGCGCTACCAGGCCGCCGGTCTCGGCCGGGATGGACGCAGCCACGACTTCGACTTCGACCGGAACGAGCCGCTCGCCGCCGGGGTCAGCGGTTAGCCAACTCCACCGACAGCACCCGCCGCAGGGCCGTCACCGCTTCCTTCGCTCCGAACCGTTCGGCGGCCAGCCGCTCGGCGCGGGCAACAGCGGCGAAAATTCCTTCGGCGGGTGCCTGCCGCAAAACGGCTACGAGCCAACCATCCAGATCGACCACGTCGGCGGGCAACTCCAGCGCCGCCGCCGTCGGCGCCGGTCGGGGCGCCTGATCAGGGACCAGTTCCCCGTCCGAGGCGTACCGGCCGACGGGAAGGCCCACCCGGAACGGATGAACGCAAACGGCGACACCGTCCGCGGTCGCCCGCCATCCCAGGTCAGGTCGGTACGCGAATTCGGGTCCCGGCCGGTCGATCACATCGAACTGGCCCGGCCCGAGCTGCTGAGCCGGACACACCACGCAGGTCTGTTCACACCACTGCGGAAGGGGCCCCGACATGCCGCCGATCGTACGGCAATCTGGAGGTATCAGGGTATGACGGTCTTATCGCCTCCCCGCCCCGCCGCCATCGACCGCGCCCTCCGAGACGCTCGAACCTGGTGCGCGGGACACACCATCGACGACCGACCAGCCTTGGTCCACGCGCTGCGCGTCGCAGTGACCATCGGCCAACACGTCCCCGCCCCAGCACAGGACGTCATCGTCGCTGCGCTCCTACACGACGCACCGGAATTCGCCCCGACAGAGCGGGACGTCTACCAGACCCTCGCCGTTGGCTACGGGACCGAGGTCGCCGGGATCATCGCCGCTCTTCAGGCCGAACACCGCGCCCTGGACGAACCCGACCCGCCCATCCGCGTCGACGACCAACCGGTGCTACTCGCCTCCACCGCCGACAAGATTGTCGCCCTGACCTCGCTGCTTCGCCGGGCCCAGAGCACCGGCAATGTACCGGCCTTCTTTGACCGGCGCCCGGTGCTATGCGGGCTACTGCCGCACTTCCGGGGCTTCCAACGCGCCGCACATCCTCGGCTGCCAGCCAGCATGTCGGCGCACCTCGACGCCGCCCTCACGCCGCTCGAGCGCGCCACCGCTTATCCGCAGCGAGTGGGTGCGCGGTGAGCAGCGGCACGCTCGACGAGCAGCTCTGCACGCAGCTACGAGGCGACCTGCTCGCCGCATCACGACGAGTACCGACGCAGCGACAAATCATTCAGGCATGGGAGTTGTCCTCCGTCGAACGCTGGCTCTTTCCCGATGGCAGCAGCTTGATCTGCAAGATCGCCACCGCACCGTTCACCGGCGAAGCGACCGTCCTTCGCGCGCTCAACAACCAGCAAGCCCCAGTCCCGCTAATGAACGGCTACACCCTGCGCCCTGACGGGCTGGGCATGCTGATGGAGGACCTGGGCGAGCCGAGCCGGACCGCGACGTTCGCAGAGGCGGCCGCCGCGGCCCGGTGGGTCCATGCAACTGCCGGCATCCCCAACCTCCCGACCTTCGACGAAGCGAGCTTGGCAGGGCTACCAGAGCATGGACTCGACGCGTTAGACGAGCTTCGTCGGCAAGGGCGTCTCTCCCACGACGCGGAAGGGATCGAAGCGGTGCTACAGCGACTCGCTGCCACCGCACGACACAGAGCCGACGGTGCCGAGCGACCACCGTTCGGGCTGTGTCACGGCGAATTCCACCGCACGTCGCTGCACGTCAGCCGCACCGGCTGCCGCGTCGTCGACTGGGCCAAGGCGTTCAACGGGCCGGGCCTACTCGACCTGGCCACCTGGTTCGGCACCCGCACACCCACCGAACCCCGACTCCTCACCAAACTCATCCACGCCTACGTCGCCGCGGGCGGCCATCCAGACGCTGAAGCCGACCGGGGCGGGCTTCCCGCTGCCCGATGGGCGCTGGGCTGGCACCGGGTGTGGGCAGCCTGCTGGCTGCTCACTACCGCCGCCGCTGGCCATTACCAAGCTCCCACCGATCGGTGCCACACCCAAGTCGTCCTCCGGCAACTCCACGGCGCTGCGGAACTGCTCGGAGCACCGCCCATCAGCGCCAGCCGCTCATCATTTACTACAGGAAGATCCTCGTGAAGCGCCTCATCGTCGACACCCACGCCTCGTCCTGCTACTTCCGCACCTCCGTCGGAGGCGACGGGCGCAAGGCGTTGGTGCAAATCACCGAACGCTGCAACCTGCACTGCGCCCACTGCTTCGTCTCCTCGACCGCAGCCGGGTCCGACCTGTCCCGGGTCGACTTCACCACCCGCGTGCTGCCACGGCTGCTCGACGCCCGCGTCGAACGCCTCACGCTCACCGGGGGCGAGCCCTTCGTGCACCCCGACCTGATCGCCATGTGCCAGGCAGTAGCCGACCGAGGACTGCCGGTGGGCCTCTGCACCAACGCGACGCTGACCCGCGACGTCGACATCGACGCCCTGGCCGCCATCGGCAACGTCCACATCAACGTGTCCTTCGACGGATTTCGGTCCGATAGCCACGGCAAGTTCCGCGGCGACCGGTCGTCGTTCGAGACCACCGTCGCGACCACCCGCAAGTTCGCCGACGCCGGCTTACTCAAGGGCCTGCTGTCCACGCCCAACGCGCTGACCACGCCGGAAGAGTTCGCCGATCTGTGCGCGTTCGCCGTCGATGTCGGCGCCGAATACGTGCTGATGAACCCGCTCTCCTCCTTCGGCCGGGGAGTGAAGAGCCGCGGCAAGCTCGCCGCACCCGCAGCTGCCATGGACGCGATCCGGGCGGTGACCGACCGTTTCGCTGACCAGCTCGATCTCGTACGCATCCGCTTCCCCAACGACAGCCTGCCACTGGGTGGCTGCGACGCCGGCAAGCTGATCTACGTCTTCGTCGACGGGCAGGTCGCCGTCTGCCCCTACCTGGTCTTCGCCGCCCGCACACCCGCCTCAGCGCACCGCGACACCGAGTTCCTGACTGGCAACATCCTTGACGGGGAGGCCGCCCCCAGCCTCGACGCCTACGACTTCCACACCCGCTACCAACTCGGTGCCAACCCGACCTGCGGCTCCTGCGACATAGCCGGGCAGTGCGGCAAGGGCTGCCCGGCCGCGGTCGTCGCCGCCGGTGGCCGCATCGGCGACGTCGACACCGAGCAGTGCCCCATCACGGCACCCAACGGCCGCAGCTTGCTGCCGCTGTCCCCGTCGAAGGGGTGAGCAGTCTGTTCATCGCCGTCGAAGGGCCCAACGGAGTCGGCAAAAGCACTATTGCCCGCCTCCTGGCCGACCGTCTCGCCGAACTGGGATCGGCCGGGGTCCACCTGACCGGCGAGCCCACCCGCACACCCCTAGGCCAACTCCTGCGCAGGCAGGAATCCTTCCTGCACGGCAAGGCCCTGGCCCTCGCCCTGGCCGCCGACCGCGCCGCGCACGTCGAAACAGAGATCATCCCCCGCCTTGACGACGGACTGCACGTCGTCACTGACCGGTACGTCGCCTCCTCGTTAGTGCTGCAACGCATCGACGGGCTGGACCTCGGCGAGATCTGGTCCTACAACCGCTACGTCCTGCCCGCCACCGTCGTCTACCTCGAAGACCACCCGGAGGTCATCCGCACCCGCCTGGCGGCCCGGCCAAACCTGACCAGGCTGGAGCTCGCCGGCTCACCCGAGAAGGAACTCGCCCTCTACCGCGAGGCCGCCACCCACCTGCACCGGCAGCAGTGGCGCCAACACATCGTCGTCTGCCACGGACTCACCCCCGAGCGGATCGTGGACACTATCCTCGGCCTGCTACCCGCCGACGGCCCCTGACCAACGAGGCTCCCTGTGCTTTCCATCCTGACGATCAACGTGCAAGCCGCGGCGCTCGCACGCGCGCAGAACCTGCTGACCTGGCTGCTCCAGCGCGACGACCACGTGATCATCCTGACCGAAACCAGCAACGGACCCGGCACCCGGCACCTACTGACCGGCCTTCGCGCGGCCGGGATATTCGTCACCCACCAGCCCTCAATCGACGGCGACCGCAGCTGCGCTATCGCCAGCCGCATCCCGACCCGGCCCGCCCCAGACCTTACCGCCGGAATCAGCCTGCCCGGCCGCGCCCCCGCCGTCACCCTCGACACCCACCCCGACGTCACAATCCTCGGCCTCTACGTCCCCTCCAGCGACCGGGCACCCGCCAAACTCGCCAAGAAACGAGCCTTCCTCACCACCGTCACCGACGCCCTGACCCAGCTATCCGCCGCCGACCGCGCACACCTCGTCGTCGGCGGGGACTACAACGTCATCAGCCGCGACCACCAACCCCGCTACCCCGGCTTCCGACCCTTCGAGTACGAATTCCTCGACGCCCTCACCGCACTCAAGCTCACCGACGTCCACCGGACCCTGCACCCCGAGTTGCAGGCACACAGCTGGATCGGCCGAGCCGGCAACGGATACCGCTTCGACTACCTCCACGCCGGCCCTGGGCTACTGCCCCATCTGGCAGCCGCCGCCTACCTGCACCAACCTCGCCTCGCCGGCCTCACCGATCACGCCGCGCACAGCATCGACATCGACATGCTGGATGCCGCGGTGAGCACGGTGCCGGCACTCGGAAGGCCCACGCTTCTTCGGCGGCCCGTTCTTGCCGCTAGCCATTTCGAAGGCTCGACGGCCGTAACGGTGAAGCCCTGTCAAATATGCGCCGGATGGCAGGACACATTCGTCACTGAGGGCAGCTAGAGTCTAGCCCACCGCTACCGCAGCGTCCGCCGGCAGGAGAAGCAGCCATGGTCGACAGCGACGAGATTAGGAGCGCCTGGCGGGACCTCGGGCGAACGCTGGCGAAGCTGCGCATCGCTGCAGGACATACACAGCATGGGTTCGCTGGGCTCATCCAGTACGGGCGGAGTTCCGTAGCAAACACTGAGACCGGTCGTCAGCAGCCCGACCGCGCTTTCTGGATGCGTTGCGATGCGATTCTTGACGCGGAAGGTGCCTTGGTCAAGGCGTACGACACCATCATCGTCCACGCTCGCCAGCAGCGTCGTGCGTCAGCACTGCGCGCTGCTGCACCTTTCGCCCCAGGACTGGCGCAAGCGGAGCCAAACCACGACGAAAGCGCGACAGATCGTGAGTCGGACTCTGCGAGGATGGGGTTGATGTCGTTTGTTCCTGACCTTGCCGAGTTCGGCGACGATCCCTGGCAGAAGGTCCATCCTGATAAGAATCGAGCCACTCCGCTGTCGAGTGAGCCATCAGGTTCCGTCAGTCCCGCCCTGGTGCCGCACTGGATGGGCATGCTGCGAATTCTTGCCGCCTCCCATGACGCTTTCGGCCCAAGGCGAATCCACGACGTTGCCCGTGGAGAGCTGGCAATCATCCACCGCCATGGCACCAGCGCTGAAGGGCAAACGCTCCGGGAGCTGCAGCGGGTCGAAGCCCGTTGGGCTGAGTTCGCGAGTTGGACGGCCGACAATCTCGGCGATGGTCAAGACGCCAGCTACTGGCTTCGCCGCTCCCTGTCGCTCGCCCGTGACGCAGGCGACGACCGGATGGCCTGCTACGTCCTCATGCGTCAGGCTCAACGCGCTGCGGAGCGCCACAACGTACCCAGAGCTTTGACCCTTGCGCAGGCATCAGCAAGTAGCCCAAACCTCGCAGCCCGTGACCGCGCACTCTGCGCCGTCCGTCAGGCCCAGGCCAACGCCCTGGCCGGAAAGGCCGCAGAGTGCTGGACCGCGCTACGAACGGCGCAGCAACTGGCGGCCATCGCTGAGGACCATGACGATCCGGAAGTCATCGGGCAGCACTGCGGTCCCGCCTACGTCACCGCCCATGTGGGCCAGTGTCACCTGCTTCTCGGCAAGCCCGGCCGCGCCGCCGGAATCCTCGAAGAGATACTTCGTCACTGGCCTAGCACCTATCGCCAAGACGAAGGAATGACACGGACCTGGCTGGCGACGGCGTACGCGCTGCTCAGCCGCATCGAGGAGGCCGCCGAGCAAGCCGAGAAGGTCCTCAACCTGGCCACCGAGACCGGATCCATCCGCCTCACGCAGGCGCTGCGCCGGGTAGACGCCGAACTCGCCGGTTATCGATCCGATCCCGCCGTTCACGTCTTCCGTGCCCGGTACGCTCTCGCCACACAGATAAGCGGCAGGTTAGGCCCGTGAACCTCTGGACGACCGCCACGGCGGCCGACGACACCCGCCGCCGAGCGAACCTTCCATCGGCAGCTTCGAACAACACGGTTAGCGCCTACCGTTCGCTACCAACACCATCGCGGCCCAGCGCCACCGCACACTCAAGGAGCGTTAGCCCAGTCCATCCTGCAGATCTACGAGCGGCGCATCGCCTACCACGCGTAGATGACGTGAGCCAGGGCGGCGCGTCAACGACGGCTTCACCCTTCGAGCAGTTCATGCACTCGAGCGAACGACCGAGACAGACTGTTGAGCACCGCCGCACCCTTGTCCGCGCTGCCCAACGACGGCCGCCCAATGATCCCGGACGACGTGTACGCGCGCATCCCAACCGTCAGCAGATCAGGCCGGTCGTCCGCCAAATGATCAGCCGCCTGGTATCCCTCGCGGAGCAGCTGCGGTGCCCCGTGCAGCAGGAGGGAGACCTCAAGCTCCCCACCATGCATGTCCTCGTGAGAGGTGGTCTCACACCCCGCCTCGACCCGCGCGGTGTTCCAGTCCTCCGCGGCGGGGAACAACGCCATCCGCCGCCGGACCGTGGTGGCCTCCTGAACAGCGTTGCGAAGGCTGTAGTTCCCGCCGTGCCCGTTTACAATCACCAAGTTATCCACGCCCGACGCCCTCAGGGACTCGTCGACATCCTCGATCACTGCGAGCAACGTGCGGGCACTGATACTCACCGTCCCGGCGAAACCCGCATGCTCGTGCGAACACGAAATCGTCAGCGGCGGCAGCAAGAACACCGGATAGTCCTCAGCAACGCGCCCAGCCACCAGACACGCAACGACCGTGTCCGTGATCAAGGGCATGAACTCGCCGTGCTGCTCAAAGCTGCCCACCGGCAACACCGCCGTCCGCGCAGCACGGACACGCTCGTCACCAGAGGTCGCGATCGGAAGCAGAAAGGCCACCCGGACAGCCTGCCACGACCGAACGCGGCCTCGTCCACGCGTCGCAGCGATCACTCCCGAAGCCCTCGACGGCCGAACTCGAAGGAGCCTCAATTGCGGAGCCGTCAAGTCTCCCCCGGCCGCACGATCGTCGCCGTGTTCGACCACGGGGAGGACTTCTACGACGCCCTCGACCGCACCTGCCGCACCCATGACATCCGCCAGGGCTACATCCCCACGTTCATCGCGGGCCTCGCCACCGCGGACATCGTCGGCACCTGCGAACGCGTCGATAACCCCGAGGCCCCCGTGTGGACCAAGGTCCAGGTGACCAACATCGAGGCCCTCGGCGGCGGCACCCTCGCCTACGACCCCGACACCGACACCATCCAGCCGCACATCCACCTCACCGTCGGCTTGAAAGCGCACAGCGCCACCGCCCACACCAGCCACCTGCTTGCCGCGACCGTTCAGTTCCTCACCGAAATGATCATCGTAGAGATCGCCGAGCCGCCGATGCGACGCGTTCGCCAACCCGACTTCTACGAAGTGCCACTCCTGGAGTTCCCTTGAACGAGATCGAGCGCGGCGGCGTCGCGAAGAGCTAGTCGGGGTACCTGATCAACGGCGAGGCAGTTCAAGCTGACCGGTGTCATCAGCAGATCCACCCTGGCGGCCAGGTACAGCGCCGCGACGGCATCTGGCGTAGATTCGAGCACCTCAGACCGGGGCCGACATCCCGGCGGCGGCGCTCTCCAGGTTCCAGATTAACGTGTCGTAGGTTTCCACGACCCGGAGCACCGGCACGCCCAATGAACGAATCATCGCGTCGAGCCCGTCCTGCACCTGCTCACCCGAGTCTTGGGAGCTGACCAGACGTTCCACTTCGACGAACGCGCCGAGGCCGTCGACTACGTCTACGCACACCGTCGCGCCGTCCCACTCGCCGGTTCGGCGCTGCTTGACGATTCGCACGGTTGGCACCCAACCCATCGTGTCGAGAGCAGCGTGCATCGCGTCACGGTCGTGGACGACGCAGTCGTGCTCCAGACATGCCATCTCGTTGTCGATCGGCTTCTTCACGGTGAACAGATGGCGACCCTTTTGCGTACGCAGACGCGCAAACGGAACACCGATCTTCGACATCCCGTACGACCAGCCGGCTGGCGCGTACGCCTGGTCGTCCTGAACGGACGGCTCCGTCAACACCACCTGACGCTGAGCGAGCGCTTTGATCAACTCATGCAGGTCGCTGACGCGGTACTTGGCTTCAACCTCATGATCATTATTGGCTAGCGCACGGGTCACGAGCAGCGAGCATACGAGGATCGCAGGTCACGCGGGTTCGAGACGCCGCGAGGTGATGTCGGAATTTTGTCGGAAGAATGTTGGAACCAGCCGCTGACGCCGGACGGACGGCAAGTCCGCGGCTACAGTGCCCTCACGCCACCGCGTCTCACCTCGCGCGGACATTCGTCGTATCCATCCGGAGCCGCTGATGCCGAACGTTCCACCTCAAGAAATCGCCGCGGCATGGCTCGCTCTTGGCCGAATGCTCGCCCGCAGCCGCAAAGCCGCCAGTTACACACAGGAGGCGTTTGCGCCTCTCGCCAACTACGGACGAAGCACGATCGCGAACGTGGAAACCGGACGTCAGCGAGTGGGGCGGAACTTCTGGTCCCGAAGCGATGAGATCCTGCGCACCGGCGGCAGCCTGGCCCGAGAATACGATCGAATCCGGCACATGAGCGCCCGGCAGGTGTCGAGCGGCATGCCTGCACCTCAGCCGCTTGAGGTTACTCCGGGGCTGCCGGCCTCCGCGGCTCTTCAGACGTTTGCCAGCAGGCCGGGCGGCGACTACCTGGTGGGCGAGTGGAACAGTTTTTCTACTCTGACCAGCATGCTTGCGCAGCAACGCCAGGCTGTGTCACCCGACGCGCTCCTGGGGCTGATCGAGGCACACCGTGAATGCCTGTCGACGCTCTATCGCAAGGCCCGCCGTGCACCGATCCATGCCGATATTGGAGCCATGCTCGCCGAGGCCTCTGTCGTCGCCAGCAGGCTGTGGAGCGCACAGGGCAATCGTGCTCTCGCACTCGCCCACTGCGCCTACGCCCGCCAGCTAGGCGACAGACTCGGCGACCGCAGAATCAGCGCGACCGCGCGAATCTTCGAGAGCAACCTCCATTCAGAGGCCGCCACACTGATCAAAGCCGATGGTGACGTCATGATCGGCCTGCGGCTGCTCGACGAGGCCGACCAGGCGTCCACAGATCTCAGCCCCGCCGCACGAGCTCGCATAGCCGCCGAACAGGCCCAAACCTATGCCGCCCTGCGGCTTCCGCGCGAGGCTACCGCCGCCCTAGGGCGAGCAGAAGCAGCGATCAACGAGCTGTCACCGGCTGACTGTGTCGGCCTCTACAGCGACTGGAGCAACGCCCGCCTCGACGTCTACGCGGGCACATGCCATTTTCTCCTCGGCCAGCCCGACCAGGCCGTGGAGGCGCTCGAAAGTGCTGTGCAAACGCTTGAACACGACGCCGCGAACATCAACGTCGCCCTCGCAGCAGCAGTGGACCTCGCGAGCGCCTACGCCGAGACCGGCGAGCTGGAACAATCCTGTGCCCTGCTCGGTAACACTTACAATCGGCTAAAGGCCGGCGGCAACCAACGAGGCATCGCCCGAGCTCAACGAGCTAGAGAGCGGCTGGCCAGATGGCGCGCTGAGCCGGTCGTCCTCGAACTTGAGGAGCAGATGGTTGCCTAACGGGGAGCCGGCGACCCTTCCGAGCCCAACAGCGAACGGACGGCGGCCACCACCATCTTCGGGTCGAGACTGTCGAGTACCAGGTCAGGTTCGTAGGACGCCAGCTCTTGAAGCGCAAGCCGGTGAGCGACCACAGCAACGCGAAAGCCGGCGTGACGTGCGCAAGCGATATCGTTGGGCGCATCCCCGATGACAATCACTCGATCAGGATCCAGCGGGAAACCGAAAATCGCGGAGTAGCGCTCAGCCACCACCGCCGGGAGCTGAAAGCGATCTCGAGCGTCCGATCCGAACCCGCCGATGCGAAGATCAAGAAACTCACCCAAGCCCGCCACGTGCAGCTTCACGTCAGCGGCCGAACGCAGGTTGCCGGTCAGCACGGTCTGCATGAAACCAAGGTCGTGCAACTCTGCGATGCTCGCTGCGGCACCTGGATACGGCGGCTGGACCTCAGCCAACTCCTGCCGACCCTCTTGCATGACCGCGGCGATGGCCTGACGGAAGGCGGATATGCCTGCCTCTGCAGCTGACGGGTCCACGCCCGAGGCTATTGCCGCGTCGACGGCGATCGACTCGTCCGTATACCCATGCACCTTCTTGTCAGGAAAGACAACCTCGGATTGCGCGATGCCGTACGCACGAGCGATCGCACGCCTCAACCAGCGCAAGTCCGCCGGGATGAGTGTCCCGTCAACGTCCCAGATGACTAAGCCAGCGCTGCTGTGGTTCATAGAAGCATCGTCGCACGCGCACGGGCAGCCAAACCGGTCCAGCATCGCCAGCTTCGCGGCCGGGCGAGGACGGCCAGACACCGGATCGAGCTGGAGTTACTGCTAGCAACTGGTTGTCAGCGGATTGTCGAATCCGACCGGCAGGACGACGCTCGACCGGGATACGAAGAACGCCGTAAGCCTGAGCGGAGGCGACCGGCGCCGATGACGCCACCGCGGTGATGGCGCGCCCTCGTGACACGGGCCATCGAGCCGTCGCACAATCCGTGGCATGAGTGCCGACGAAATTCAGCCGCCGGTAATCCTACGGGTGCAGCAGCCCGCCGACCCAGTCGGCGCGGTCACCGAGGACGACGCGGCACGGCGAACGGCGGCCTACCCGAAGATCCGCATAGGCGCCCCACTGTTCGGCCACGCTGTGGAGGCAGATGGCGGGCGGTGGCAGGTATATGCCCTTGCGTCAGACACGCCGCAGGCCGCGCGGGACGACCTTGCGCACCACCTCATGGAGCAGCTCGACGAGACCACTGACCCCTCGTTGGCTGCGGAGTTGACCACCGCGCTCGGCGTCCTAGACCGGGGGAAGGTAAACGAGGTGGTGATCACCGACCGAGTGCATCGCGTCGTGCGGGTGGACACGTTCGCCCGGTTCGGCCCGGATGGGCCTGAACCGCCCCGACCTACCGATCGCGACCCCCGAGACGCCGAGGACAACGACAGCTTCCTCGCCCCAGAGATCGTCATCGACCCAGACGGGGCGACCGGCCTGAGTGAGGCAATGCTGCGGGTAGAGCTGACGACCGCGCACTACCCCCGGGCTGAGGTGCCCGCCAACGTATACGCCGAGAGCGTCGCCGCCGTGGCCTCCCATCCGGTCGGGGTCATCCTGCCGACCCGCTACGCCGCCGCCGAATCCGTCGGCGGGTCGTGGCGGCCCTACAGCCGCGCGGTGGCCTCACCGCAGCTGGCCCGCGACGAGATCGCCTTCGGCCTGCGCCACATCGAACCGCGCCTACTGAGGCTGACCGACGCCCAGGCAGCCGCCTACCAACAAACCGCCGACGCCCTCGACACCAATCCCGTAGACGACGTCACCGCGCTCGGGCGTCACTTCCGGGTCACCCGCATCGAGACCCTGCTGCGTATGGGTGCCAGCGGCCCGGAAATGCCCCGACCATCGGACCCCGACCCAGACCAGCCACCAGGGCGGGCCGCCAGCGCTAAGACGAGCTAGGGCAAGACCATCGGGCCCGGACAACCATCCAACCGGCCGCCACCCTCAGCCCAGGCCCCCGAGCGCCTCACGGAGACTGCTCGGCGGACGCCGGACAGCGGGGTGCTCTTCACCGGGCTCTTTAGTCGTGCACCATCGGGGCGTGAGGAGCGGTACATGCGGGTGATTTGGATCAACGGTGCGTTCGGCGCGGGGAAGACGACTCTGTCGGAGAAGTTGACTGCGGAGGATCCTCGGCTGTTGATATTCGATGCGGAGTTGCCGGGGTTCATGGTCCGCGAGATCGTGCCGCTGCCCCCGAGCGGCGACTTCCAGGATCTGCGGGTGTGGCGTCGTAGCGTGGCGGATACGGCGATAGCACTACTGGAGGAGTACGGACGCACTCTCGTGGTGCCGATGACCGTGGTGGTGCCGTCGTATCTTGAGGAAATTTTCGGTCGGCTGCGCGCCCACAGCGTGGGCGTCGACCACTTCTTCATCGACGTGCCCTTCCGCGTCCTCCAAGCTCGAATTGAGGCGCAGTCGATCTGGCCGGATGACCCGGCTCGTGATGGGCAGGTGCGTACGTGGCGGCTGGAGCAGGTGGCCCGCTGCGCTGCGGCTGTCGGTTTGTTGCCGGCTGACACGGTGGTGCTAGATGGTGAGCTGCCGGTGGCAGAGTTGGCATCGCAGGTGTTGGCGCGGTTGGCTGAACGGTGATCAGGCGTGCGGCCCAGAGGCCACGATCGCTTGGGCTGCGGCGTTGTTGGCCGCCAACCAGCCAGTGGGGTTGCCGCAGTCGTGGTACTCGCCGGTGACCGGGTGGATCAGTACGTCGTTGTCGCGGGCGAAGGCAATGACGGCGTCGGTGGCCTGGTACTCGCCGTTGGGGGCCGGGGTCAGCTTCTGGAAGTAGGCCACGGCGTCGGCGGGTAGCAGAGTGCGGCTGATGTTGACGTAGGCGGTCGGCTCGCCGTAGTCGTCTGGCTTTTCCAGCAGCTGATCGAGTAGCTGGTGACCTCCGGCTGCTCGCGGGTGGAGGATGCCGTAGCGGTGGGCCTCGGCACCGGGCACCGTGGCGGCGGCGAGCGCGCCGGTACTCCGGCGGCGGCCCGGGCAGTGGCGAGGTCGGCCAGGTCCGACCCGCCGTCGTTGCGGAGCAGGAGGTCGTCGCCGGCGACCAGGAGGAAATCGTCGCCGGCGATGAAGTCAGCGGCGACGATCGCGGGCAGCGCGGTGCCGTACCGGTCGTCGCGAGGTTGTTCAAGGAACGTGAAGTCGGCTTGACTGTGAAGGTCCGCGAGGGACGCGTACTTGTCCTGCCAGCCGCGTGCGGCGAAGTAGTCCTTCAGGTCGTGGTCTTCGGTGAAGTAATGACGCACCTGGCGGCCGATCTCGCCGGGGGCGGTGACGATCGCGATCTCGCGGGCGCCTGCGGCGACGCAGTCAGCGACTGCGTAGGCGACGACTGGTTGGTTGAAAATCGGCAGCATGCACTTGTTGATGGTTTTGCCGATGGGGAAGAAGCGGCTGCCCATGCCGGCGACAGCGATGACGGCCCTCACGCGCTTACCTTTCGGTTGGGTTGCACCGGCCGTCAGCGTGTATTGACAGTGAACCGGGCGGATCTGTGCAGTTTACGCATCGCACTAGTCCGATTCGGCGCACATGGCCAAGGCGCGCACAGGTGCGGGCCGCCGGCGCTTCGATGCCGGCGGCCCGCGATGATTCGTCAGCGTGAGGTGGGCACCTTGAGCATGGTGGTGGTCGTGGGTTCGACGGCGGCTGCGGCCAGGGAGCCGGCCCGGCGGATGCGGTCCCACGTCGGGGTCCGACGTGTGTCGGGGTCGAGGCCGTGGCGCAGGGCCTGCCGGTGGACGCCGTTGAGCATGGTGTCGTAGTCGTGCGGGGCGCTCCGGTGGCCTTCGACGTACTGGTAGAGGGTGGCGACGCCGACCTCGGCCACGGTGTGTCCGCTGCGTGCGATGGCGGCGAGCAGGTCGGTGTCGAACGCCAAGCTGTGGTCGGCGGTGAGGGGCAATGCGGTGCGCAGTGCGGTGGCCGGGAAGGCTTTGAAGCCGGCCTGCGGGTCGGTGGCATCGAGTTGCAGGAGGTCCCGAACGGCTCGTTGGTAGAGCCAGGTGGTGGGGGTCGGGCCGGTTGGCGGGTAGTAGCCGTGGGAGTCGGGGCGGCGGCGGGAGCCGATGACGGCGCCGACGCCGGGTTGGTCGAAGGCGGCAACGTGGAGACCGAGTTGCTCTAGTGGGTAGGTGAGGTCGAGGTCGGTGTAGGCGAGGATGGTGCGGCCGGCGCCGGCGAGCTCAGTCAGGCCCCAGAGCACGGCACCACCTTTGGCGCTGGTGTCGTCGGGGCGTTGGGCGACAGTCACGCGGATCTGCGGATGGTCGACGTCGATCGCTCGGGCGGCGCGGGCCGAGGCGCCGTCAGTGCTTTCGTCGACCAGGAGAAGGTCGGCGTGGGCGTCAGGACAGGCTTGCAGGAGCCAGCCCAGTTGGGCGACCTTGACGGTGAGCGCGTCGTCGCCGCTTTCGGGGGTGAGATGGTGCGTCTCGGCGCGCATCGGCACGACGATGCCGAGGTCGGTGGAGGCGGGGCGGGTCAGGAGGGCAGCTTTGGACCGGGCAGCCTTGATGGCGGCGATCAGGCCGTGCAGGTGCAAATCCGCGGGGACGGCGTCGCGGCGGTTCTTGGCGAGGCCACGCACGAAGGCGATGAGGAGTTCATCGCTGTAGTGCGGCAGCGGACTGTGAGTCTGATGGCCGGTGAGGTGGTCGGCGACCAGGTGCAGCAACGCGCGGCCGGTGGGGTCGGCGGCCCAGCACTGGTTGGGAGTAGGTGGCGCGTCTGCTGACTCCCAGGTGCTGCGAACGTGCTCGGCGAGGAGGTCGTAGCCAGCCACGAGGGCACGCTGGGTATCGTCCCAGCGTGCGCCGTCCTCGGTGAACTCGGCTGCCTGCCACGCCTGCTCCCAGCCGCCCGGTTGGGCTTCCGCGGCGCTTACGGCGGTGGTGACCTGCTGCCAGCGATGGCGGGCGGCGGGCCAGGCGCAGGTCGGTTCTTCCCCCGCGGCGAGGATGTCGGCGGCATGCTCGGCCAAGGCGAGAGCCTCGCTGGCTTGGGTGGGGGTGTCGACGGCGGCGGTGAGAGCGGAGTACCACAGCTCGGCGGCCAGCGTCAGTCCGGCGGTGTGGTCGGCGAGGTCGCGGATCGTCTGTTCGCGCCGTGCGAGAAGCGCGGCGCGCACCTGCTGATGGCGGGCGCGGTCGAAAGCGGTCGCGCCCGCCAGGTCGATGTGAGCCGTCGGGACGCGGCTGGCGCGGGCGTCGAGCAGCGCGAGCAGCCCGCTCTGGGCTGGACCGGTCAGGGCGCCCGTGTCCAGGATCGGAGCCAGTAGCTGTCCCAGTACCGCCGGGTCCGCTGCGGCGGCGGATGCGCGGAATCGTTCGCTGGCGAGGTACGAGTCGTCGACCAATGCCGGCTGATGGACAAGGGTCGCCATGGTGCGGGTGAATCGATGACACGCGCCGGGTGAGGTGCCGTCGGGGAAGAGTCTGCCCCTGAGGGCACTGGTCGCCTGCTTGGCGTCGGGCCGGTGCGCCACGAGCAGCGCGAGTGAGGTGATGGGCAGGTCCGTTCGTTCGTCGAGCGCGCGGGCGATCCGGTCGGCGGCCGGCATGGCGGTGATCGACAGTAGCGCTCGCACGGTGGCCGGGTCCGGGTCGGCGGTCGTGGCAAGGAGCACGGCGAGGTCGACGTCCTCGTCGTGGCGGTGGTTCAGGAGCGGGGACTCGGCCAGGGGTAGGAAGATTCGCTTAGGCGCGGGACGTGCTGGGGCGGTCATCGGGTGATCCTTGCGGCGACGAGCTCGGCGGCCTGCCGGGCGGTGTGCACCGGGAAGAGCAGGTTCTGGCGCAGGAACGTTCGTTCGAACTGGCTCAGCTCGGCGTGCACGACGACGGTGGTGCCGGTGATGTCCACCCGGGCGTCGGGCTTGCCGATGCGTGCCAGGAGGTGCCGGACTGTTTCCTCGTCCGGCGGCTGTGCTGCCGCGCACACCTCATGCTGGGCGGCGGGGCAGCGCAGGCGGCAGTTGGTGGTGGGCTGGTCGTAGTGGCCGTTGTAGTCGGGGATGTGGCTGCCGCGTTCCACTGCTCGGCCGCACGAGGATCGTTTCAGGACTGCGGGGCGCCAGTTTGGGGCGACGTCGGCGTACACCTCGTCGAAGGCGGCCATGATCCGCGCTTCGGTGCCGGCGGTGAGCAGCTTCTTGCCGGGGGTGAAGGAGCCTGCCGGCAGGGGCAGTCCGTAGGACATGAAGGAGTGGACGTGGTCGTCGGCGAACTTCAGCCCGCCGAGAACGACGGTGCGGGCGTCGGCGTCCTTGAAGGTTTGCCAGACGTGACGTAGGTGGGCGTCGGTGGTGTTGAGTCCTTCGGCGATCGGCCGGTAGTACGCCAGGACGTTGATTTTGTCGGAGTGCAGGATGCGGCGTAGGAACCGCAGGCGGCGCCCACGGTTGGGCGGCTCGATCGACTCGGGCATGGCGGCGTAGCAGACGTTGATGTCGAGGTCGACGTGGACGAGGGATTCCAGGCAGTCGATCTGCTCATCGGAGAGGGTGTACTTCGTGATGCACGAAACGCGGTTGGTCAGACCGAGCTCGTCGAGCAGCTGCAACGCGCGCCAGGTTCGCGGCCACAGCTTCGGCAGGAACGCCTCGGAGGTGGACATGTGCAGGCCGATGGGCGTGTGGTGCGGGGTGAACCACGGGTGCGACAGCAGCCGCGCGACGACGTCCTCCGGTTCGAGGAACCCGGTCGGCTCCCAGGAGCCGAGGTAGCCGTCGACGGTGTCGCCTTCGCGCCGGTAGCAGTAGGCGCACATCAGGGGGCAGCCGATGCCGAAGTCGGCGGACATGCCGCCCTTCATCTGCGAGATCATGTAGGTGGTGTTCAACCCGTCGGGGCCGGCAGTTGCCTGGCTCGCGGCGATCTGCTCGACCGTGGCGATCGGCGCGAATCCGGCCGGCAGCACCGACTTGAGCGCGTACGGGGCGTCCGGGGTACCGACGACGCCAGGCCACGCGAAGGCGCAGCGCAGCGCGAATCCCAGGGTGTCGCTCTGGTCAGCGTCGAGGTGGTGGGTGCGGGTGAGCGCAGCGATCGTGCGGGCGGGTAGTTCCTGCAGCGGGATGCGGCGGCCGGTGGGCTCGTGCAGCAGCCGGCCCGCAATGACGTCAGCCAGGGCACGCTCCAGCGCCCCGGCGGCGAGTTCGCGCGCCGCGTTCACGACCGGGTAGGGGTCGGATAGGTCGAGGACGGCTTGCAGGTGGCGGGCGACCTCGGATCGGGCCGCACCGCTGCAGAGGGCCGGTGGTTCGGCGGCCGGTTGGTCGACGGTCGGTGGGCCGCTGAGGGTCGGTGTGCTGGTCGGACTGCTCACATCTGCTCCTTCTGTGATCCGGCGGTGGCGTCGAGGGGTTCGGGTTGGATCCATCCGTGTGGTGCACGGACGTTCAGGTGACGGCCGGCCTCGATAAGCGCAGCGAGATCGTCGGCGTCGAGGGCGATGCCGTCCTGGCGGGCCCGGTCGCGCTGGGACCAAGCGCGATCCCCGGGCATCCGGGCACCCTGCTCGCGCACCGCTCGAGCGACGGCGGCAACGCCGGTCGCCAGCGACTGGGCGACGGCGAGGCGGCGAGGGTCGACCGCAACAACCAGCAGCCCGCGGCCGTCGTCTCCTGCCGGCAAGGGGGTGCTCCCGGTCAGCGCGCCGACCAGCAGTTCCAGGACGATCGCCAAGGCTTGGCCGCGCTCGCCCACGGGCAGCAGCGCCGCAGCGAGGTTTGGATCGCGGACTCGATGCCCGCTCGCGTCGAGGGCAACCCCGTTGGGCAACGTCTGGCCGTTGCGGGCCAGGTGGTGCAGGTGGCCCCAGGACATCGCGGCGGCTGCCAGGTCCACCAGCACGGGGCGCTGCTGGTCCGGACCTGGAACGGCGACCGCCAGTGCGCTGCTGCCCAGGACTGGAGTGCTAGTGCCTCCGTGCAGGGCCACGCTGCGTGCCGACGCCTGCACGGCGGCCACGCCCACCAGGCCGCGCCGGGCCAGCTGCTCAGCGGGAATGCCGAGCGCGCCGACATGACCGGCCCGACGAACGGTCACGGCGGCGATGCCGCAGCGCCGCGCACGGAGCATCGCGGCGGCGACCGCCAGGCGGGCGGCTACCGGCCCCGGGGCCAGGTCGGCGTCCACGACCATGACGGCTTCCTCGTCCTGCACGGTGCGAATCAGGGGACGCGGGTTCAGGTGCCCGGTTCGCAGCTTGTCCAGGTAGCCGGGGGCCAATCGGCTGCCGTGGCCGGGGATGCCACGAAGGTCGGCCTCCACGTGGGTATCGGCCATCACTCGCGTCCCGGCTCGGGTCATCCCGGCTGCCTCGTAGAGGCACTGCAGGAATTTGGCGAGCTGGCCGGCCGGAATCCTGGTCACCATGACGCACCGGAGACGGGTACGACACCGTGGGCGCGGCCGTCGCCGAGCAGGATTCGGGCCACCGTCGCGACGGACGCCCAGTGCGGGCTGAACGCGGCCACCAACACCGGCGCGGGCGAACTGGCCAGGTCGTCCACGTCTCCGAATGTGACCTGAACGACCATCCGCCCGCGCTCAAGGAGCCGAGCGGCTTCCTGGACAGCTCTACTCGGACCCGCCGTTGTGGTGCGGGTGTCGTAGCCGTACAGGATCACGGGGCCGGCTGTCGGCACTGGGGCGCCGACCGGCACCTGCACCACGCGGTGACGCGCGGCTAACAGCGTGGGCAGATAGTCCGGCGTTAAGCGGGCACTGTCGGCCCGCCGCTGCCCCTCGTCAGGCACCCGCACCAAGGCCAGCACCTTGCCGGGCGGCACGTCCAGCGGAAGGACCCGGTCTCCGCGCACCACCGCCACCGAACGGTCAGCAATCCGTTCCGCCGCACGCCAGGCCGCCGCGTTCGCCGACGGCCAGTCCGGTCGGAGCGAGCTGGGCGTCAGCCCGTATCGCCGGTGCAGTGCCTGCACACGGTCCACGGCCTCGCTGATGCGCTGGCGGTCGATCACGCCCTGCTCGACCGCCGTCGCCAGCGCCTGCACCACCTCTGTGCGACGCCGAACCGCCGCCGTCCGTGCCGCCGCTGAGCTGTGCCCCCGGGAAACCTCCGAGTCCAGCATCACGATGTCCACCCCGGCGGCCACCGCGGCGACCGCCGCGCGGGCCGGACCGCCGAGCGGCTCGTGCACCGCAGGAATCGACAGGTTCTCGCTCACCACCACACCGCCGAAGCCCAGCTTGTCGCGCAACAGATCCAGCACGCGCGGCGATGCGAACGCCGGCTTGTTGTCTACGGCGAGCACGGTGTGGCTGCCGACCATCACGCACGCCACCTGCGCGTCGATCGCCGCTCGAAACGGCAGCAGCGCACCTGGACCGAGTCGGTCGACCACCGGCGCGACGTGGTGCGGGTCCCCGCCAACCCCGCCCAGACCGGGAAAGTGCTTGGCGGTCGCCGCGACGCCGGCCCTCTGCAATCCGCGTACGTACGCTGCCGCCAACAGCGCAACCCGTTCAGGATCGGAGCCGAAGGCGCGAGCGCCAACCGCAGCAGTCGCCGGCCACCCCGTGGTGTCGCACACCGGCGCCAAATTCCAGGTCAACCCCACCGCGCGCAGCTGCTCACCGATCGTCGCCCCAGCGAGCTCGGCCAGGTCCTCGTCCCCTGCTGCCCCGAGCGCCAGGTTTCCCGGCAACTGGGCCACGCCTGGCCAGTCCAGCGCGTTCAGCCGGCCGCCCTCCTGATTCACGCTCAGCAGCAGCGGCGGCCAACCGACCGAGTTCTCGCTCGCCGTCCGGGTGGCCTGGCTCAACCGGGCCGGGCCTGCGACGATGGCTTTACTGATTCGGCCCGGCTCACTAGCGGCCTGCTCGTGCAGTGACTGAGCGCGATCGTCGGGCGGTAGGGACATCCGGCCGGGGCGCACCAGCAGATCAAAGTCAGCGCTAAGGACGGGATCGACTCCTACCGGCTGGCCGGGAAACAGACGTGGCATGACAGCTCTCCCTTGCGACCGCAGGTCGACTGATGGGCATCAACTGCAGGACGGCCGGAGTGACAACCGATGCCCTGGCCCTGCCCACACATCGACCTTTGTCGGTTCCGAGCGCCTGGGGCAGGCATCGAAGCAGTGCCATCGGTGCCGCTCGCTCGGAACCTGGTGCGGATGGTGCGCTTCGCTCCCCGCCACTGACCGTGGCCGCTACTGTCAGGCCCGCGGCTGCACTACTCGCACCCGGAAGGGGATCCCACCGTGGAGGCCGAACCCACAACCTCCCGCGCCAACCGACGTCTGGCCGGCCTGCTCCGAGAGGCGCAATGGGGGCCCGAGGCCCTCGCCCGACGAATTAACTCGGCTCTGGTGGCCCGCGGCAGCACCCGCCGAGTCCACCCCAAGACCCCCTACAAATGGCTCTCAGACGGCGCGGTGCCGCACGGTGACATACCCGAACTCGTCGTTGAGGTACTTTCCACCAAGCTCAGAAGCGACCTGATGTTCGAGGACGTCTGGGGGGTAACCGCCCCGCGTCCGCATCCAGCGCTGCCGGCGAACCACGCAATGGACCTACCCTGGGACAGCAACGGACTGCTCAGCCTCGTAGGAGGACCCGTGCCGACCCGTCGCACCGTCATCGCTGTCACCGGCGCCGCGCTCACCGCCCACGCCTGGACCGCGCTGCACCAGCCATATCCAGACCTGATCGCGGCCGCCGGAAACGGCGGACCGGTCACCCCACCGCTACTCGATATGATCGACACTGTCGTCGCCCACGCACAGAAGCTCGACGACCACCAGGGCGGCGCCGCCCGTGGATTCGTCAGTGACCAGTTCACCGCCGTAGCCCGGCTCCTGCGCCGCGCGTCCTACAACGCGGAGGCAGGCCGCCGCCTTGCCGCCGCACTAGCGCAACTCGCCCAGACCGCGGGGTTCATGGCGTTCGATGCCAACGAGGACGGCCTCGCCCAACGCTGGTACCTCACCGCTCTCCGCGCCGCGCACGCCGCTCGCGATCCCGGCCTCGCCGCCAGCATCTTGGCCCTCATGTCCAACCAAGCCGCCGACCGAGGCCACGCCCTCGACGCCCTGCAACTCGCCTCAGCAGCCCAAGAATCAGCGGCAAATACCCTGCCCGCCGTCCGCTCACTGGTAGCCGCCCGCAGCAGCCTCGCCCACGCCGTCGCCGGCGACCTCACCAGCTTCTTCCACATGCGCGAGAACACCCTCGCGGTCCTCGACGCCGCCCCCGACGCCCCGCTGCCCTCATGGGCGTCGTACATCGACCGAGTCGAACTGGACGCGATCACCGGCCGAGGCCTCGTCGTACTGGCAGAGCAGGTCCCGATTCAACGGCCCGGACTCCTTCGCCAAGCTGAGCGGCTGCTCCACGCCCGCGCGCACACCAGTCCCACCGACTCCCCGCAACGCTCCGCACTACGCCACGGCGCCTGGCTCAGCCTCGCCCACCACGCCGCCGGTGACCTCGACCTCGCGGTCAGCACCGCCCGCCTCGCCCTTGGTCGCCTACCCGCCGTCAGCTCCGTGCGCAGCGTCGCACTGTTACACCGACTGCACGACGAACTCGCCCCCGCCGCACCGCGCTCGCCAGCGGTCCGCGACATCCTCCGCGAACTTCGTGAGTTGCCGCGGACATCACCCGCACGGTGATCACTTTGGAAGGTCGCGCATGTCTCCTGCCTGCGGCATCACCGGTGGACACTCACCGAGCCCGGTGTGCTCACGTTCGCCCGCTGCTTGGCATGGCGTAAGAAGCCCGCCGCACGTCTCCTTGGCCGAGCGAATGTCCGCAGGCCCACGATTCGACTCCGTTGTAGGTGGTCGCCCGAGCGCACTTCTTAGAGCTGACCTGTGCGCCTGTCGGCTGCTTGCCATCAGGGCGACGACACCTCCGGCGGCACGGTCGACGTCGCGGCCATTGCCGACGGGGGCCAATGCCGCGTCAGCTCGCTAATGACCACGCGGACACGGTATGGGCCTTCTCCGACCTGACCCAGGCCGCACGCCGCATCATTGAGGGCCCCCTGCGGATCGCTGGTGTGATTGGCGATCAGGTTCTGAGTGGCGTGGGCCCAGGCCAGTACGTCGGGCTGATCAGCGGCGACTGCCAGGTCGGACACCTCGGCGGGCGTAGGTGCGCGAGGCGACGGCCGAGCGCGCGGCGTGCAGCACTGATCTCGTCGCTGTCGCCCATCGGCCACCACCCCCGAGGTTGAGCGCTCACGGTGGGCGGTCACCGTAGCGGCTTGCTGTGACATTTTCCGGGCCGGTAGCCGGCGGATCATGCGGCGAGGTAGGACCATCAGATGTCGCCGAACCCGGTCAAGGTGGCGGGTGTTGGAGTTGGTGTCGGGATGTGCCGACATTGTCGGTGCGCGGCGCTGCGGGCGTGTCGGCTGCCTGGAGTTCTACGGTACCCGCATGCCCTCCGAACCCCAGGAATTCACCGCTGGCCTCCCGCGCAAGCGGATGGCGGCCGGCCTGTTGATCACCGATTCGCAGGATCGGTTTTTGCTGGTCGAGCCGGCGTACAAGACGGATTGGAGATTCCCGGAGGCGGTGTTGAGGCCGGCGAGTCGCCGTGGCAGGCGGCGGTGCGAAAGTGCCGCGAAGAGCTCGGCGTGAGCCTGACGCCGGGTCGTCTTCTCGTCGTGGACTGGGTGCCGGCCCGTGATGGCCGCACCGACGGTGTGATGCTCGTCTTCGACGGCGGTTTCCTGGACGCGGTTCAGGCGCAGCGGATCGTCGTGCCGCCCGCGGAGTTGAAGGGGTGGGCGTGGTCTGACCCGCCGCAGACGCGCCAGCGGTTGCAGCCGTTGCTGGCCCGCCGCGTCAGCGAATGCCTCCAGGCGCGTGCAGACGGGTCGACCCGCTACCTCGAAGACGGCGTGCCGGTCTCCTGATCTCGACCTGCCGCATCCCGACAACGGGCGGATGCTCGTCGCGGTCGGCCGGCTGCTCACCTGATATTCGTTCGAGGGAGGAAATGTCTTCATGGCACCGGGAAGCAGGACGAGCGAGACGTTGACGGCGGAGGATGCTCGCCGGCAGCTGGTCGAGCAGCTGCGTAGTCAGGGTTGGATTACCCGACCGGAGGTGGCGGCGGCGTTCACCGCGGTGCCGCGGCACCTGTTCGCTCCGGCCGGTACCAGCATCGAGACCGCGTATGCGAATGATGTTGTCGTCACCCGACGCGGCGCGGACGGAAAGGCGACCAGTTCGATCTCCGCGCCGTGGTTGCAGGCGTACATGGTGGAGACCGCCGGGCTGAGGCCCGGCGCCCGGGTTCTTGAGATCGGCTCAGGAGGGTGCAACGCCGCGCTGATCGCCGAGGTCGTCGGCCCGGCCGGAGCGGTCGTCAGCGTCGACATCGACGTGCAGGTCGTCACCCACGCGCAACGGGCGCTGGCCCGGGCAGGCTACCCGCAGGTCAAGGTGGTCCACGCCGACGGCGTCCACGGCCATCCCGCCGACGGGTTGTGGGACGCGGTGCTCGTCACGGTCGAGGCCAGTGACCTCCCACCCGCGTGGACCGACCAACTCTCACCAGCCGGCAGGCTGGTGGCGCCTCTGCGGATGCGCGGCAACACCCGCTGCCTCACCCTGCAGCCCGCAGGTGACCACCTAGTCGCGACAGCGTCTGTGCAGTGCGGCTTCGTCGCGATGCAAGGCCACGGCCGGAACCCGGCCCGCCAGGTGCCGCTGCGCGGCGACGACGCCGTTCTCACCCTGGATGACGACACCACCACCGCCAACGCCGAGGCCCTGCGCGCTGCCCTTGATGGGCCACGGGTTGAGGTGCCCTCGCCGGTGACCCTGGACATGAGCATGGGCACCTACCTCGAGAGCCTGCACCTGTGGCTGGCCAGTCAACCTCGCCCTTACGGCGTGCTCAGAGTCGACCGGGACCGCACCGCCGGCCTGCTGGATCCCCAGGACCGCTTCTTCTGCCCCACCCTGCTGACCAATGACAGCCTCGCCTACCTCACCATGCGCCGCCACGACACGACGACGTGGCAGTTCGGCGGGCACGGCTTCGGTCCTCAGGCCACCAGACTGACCAGCGATTTGATGGAACTGATAGCAGCCTGGGATCAGCAGTACCGGGCCGGCGCCGGCCCGGACATCACCGTGCACCCGGCCGGCACGCGACTGCCCGACACTGAGCGGTTGCGGCTGCTCGTGCCCCGCCGCCACACGCTGACCGCGATCACCTGGCCGGAGACCAACCGATGAGCAACCCCGAGTCGCCGATCTTGATCTGCCTGCGGGGGAACTCCGGCTCTGGCAAGAGCACCATTGCCCGCGAGTTGCGGTATCGGCACGGCCGCGGCTGCGCCCTCGTCGGCCAAGATCACATTAGGCGGATCCTTCTGAGGGAACGTGACAAGCCAGGTGGTCTCGCGCCCACGCTCATGGCGCAGAACGTCCGCTTCTGCCTCGACCACGGCTACCACGTGATCCTCGAAGGGATCATGCACGCCGCCCGGTACCGGAGCATGCTCACCGAGCTGCGCGACGCGCACCGGGGACGAACGCTCCTTGTCTACCTCGACGTATCACTGCCAGAAACCCTGCGGCGACACGAAACACGTCCCATGGCGGCGGAGGTATCGCCGGACCACCTGCGCAGCTGGTACACCCCACACGACGTCCTCGGCTGGCCCGACGAACTCGTCCTTCCCGAGACCACCACCCTGGAACAAGCGATCGAACGCATCGCCACCGCCGCCGGCCTGCCGTTGACCGGCCGCAACGACGACCTGCTCCCGGCCGTCCCATGACCGCACCACCGAGAGCAACCCCAGACAGTGCCGGCCTCGCGGCGGACGAGGCGGATGACGTGTTCCGGCACCGGTCGCGCGTGCCGCTGCCGCAGGGGTGGGCACCGGACGGGTGGTGCACCGCACCGACAAGGCCGTCGTCGCCACCGGCCGCCGCGACGGCCAACCAGTGATCGTGAAGCTGCTGACCACCGACGACCCGTACTGGGTAGGCCGGCGCCAGCACGAGCTACGCATGTACGAGCTGTTCGCCGACCAGCCGCCCCCCGGACGCGTGCCGCAGGTCCTGTACGCCGACGCCCGTCTGACCGTCCTGACTCAGCTACCGGGGCAGCGCCTGGGCGACCAGCGCCACCTCACTCGCGACGTCAACCCCGCCACCGCACTACTGGTCCTGACACCCTCGACACCTTCGCCGCCTGGACGCCAGCACCGCCACTGCCGCAACCTGTCGACTACCACGGCCGGATCGACGCCGAACACGCCGCCGGGCTTCTCGACGACGCCGACCAGCATGCCCTCCACACCGTCGTCGACCAGCTTGGCCCGGGCCGGGTCACCGCACACGGCGACCCCCTACCCGCGAACCTGCTCCTCGACCGCAGGCACTGCGCCCTCATCGACTTCGAGCACACCAACAGCTACCTACCCGGCTACGACCTCGCGCTGCTGCACATCGTCGGCGCCGCGGCCAGCCCGACCCTCACTGCCGCGATCGCCGAACGCTTGCACACCACCGGGATCGTCCCCGCCTACTCCGTCAATGCGCTCCTACTCGTCTGCCGAGAGATCCGTCTGCACATTGTGCTGCCAGCAGACGGCGCGACCACGTCCCGGCTCGCGTACCTGCGACAGCTCCTCAGCCAGGCACGCCACGACGTTCAGACGCTGATGCGATGGGCGTAAGTCCGACGAATGCCACTGCGCGGGCTCACCTCAACCCCACGGCGGGCTCACCGGCACCTTCCCCGCGGAGCCGTGACTTCCATCGCCTGTGGGGCGCCTACTCGGTCAGCCACCTGGGATCCGCCATCGGGGCGGGCGCACTGCCGCTGGTCGCGATCCTGCTGCTGGACTCATCGAGCCTGCAGATCTCCCTGCTCGCGGTGATCTCCGGCCTCGCCTCGGCGGTCATTGCCCTACCCCTGGGCCCTTGGATCGAGTTCCGGCGCAAACGACCCGTGATGATCGGCGCCGACCTGCTGCGCTGCGCGGCCCTGACCAGCGTCCCCATCGCCGCCGCGCTCGGTGCCCTGACGTACGAGCAGCTGTGCGTCGTCGCCGTCGTGCAGACCGCCGGCACCATCGTGTTCAGCGCCGCCAGCGGCGCACACCTGAAGCACCTGGTCACCGTCGATCAACGCGTCACCGCCAACAGCCGATTCGAGACCTCCCAGTGGACGGCGAACAGCCTCGGCTCACCCATCGGCGGTGTCCTCGTGTCCTGGCTCGGCGCTACCGCGTCCATCACCGTCGACGCCGCGAGCTTCCTGATGTCCGCGCTCGGGATCCGCCGCCTCCGCAGCCCCGAACCGCCGCCACCAACGCGCCAACCCGCCCCAAGCCGGCGTCGGCGCCGGGAAGCCATCGAAGGATGGCGGCAAATCCTTCACCACGCGGGCCTGCGAGCCCTGTTCGTCAACGCCGTCATCTTCGGCGGCGCCATCACGGCCAGCACGCCCATCATCGCGGTGTTCATGCTCCGCGATCTACGCCTGGCCCCTTGGCAGTACGGCCTGGCCCTCGGACTGCCCTGCCTCGTGCGGATCTGCCGCAGGTGGGGCGCCGCCGACAACACGGCTGCTAGGCGAGCGTGCCTAGACTCGAAGTGGCCGCTGACCAGGACCGCCCGAGCCAAGTAGTTCGCTAGCGAGAACTGCTCTGGGTCGGTTGAGAAGTCAATGAAGTCGCTGGCCGCCATGAGCCAGGTATCGGCCGATGAGCCGAGCTACCGATCTTGGTCGGCGGTGGGACAGGATGTTGGCCCGAGTCGGCTTCTAAGTGAAGGTTCCTGTGGCGATTTCCGAGAGAACGTTGAAGATCGTCTGGTCGGAGGCCGGTGGCAAGTGCTGCATCTGCCGCGTGCTGGTGCTGACGCCCGGCACCGAGGACGACGACCCGTCGGTCTTCGGCGAACTGGCCCACATCGTGGCGAAGAGTCCTGGAGGTCCCCGAGCCGGCGGCCTGGATCCGTCGAAGCTCGACACCCACGAGAACCTGATGCTGCTGTGTAACAAGCACCACAAGCAGGTGGACGACCAGCCCAACCACTTCACCGTGGAGAAGCTGCATCAGATCAAACGCGATCACGCAGCTTGGGTGGCGTCGGAGTCCAGTGCCCCGGACAACATGAAACTGATGCGGGACCCGACGTATCCGGTGCCGAAGAAGCTGAACATGATTGCCACTGGACACGCCCTCTGGCCGATGATCCAGGAGTGCGTGGCGACCAGCTACATCATCCCCGACCGTATGCCAGATGAGGACGAGGACCTGATGGTCGAGTTCCTACAGGTGGTCAGGGACTACGCCGATATCCACGACGATCTTCACACCGTCCGTGAGCACCGCGATGCCGCCAGGGCCCTGGGCGAGTACATCAGCCAACTTGCCGAGCGCAACTACTTCGTTGGCGCGTACATGAGGCGGCTTCTTCTAATCGGCGGGGTATCCAAGGAGGGCTCGCCGTGGCCGGAGCTCCACATCGAGATTCACGCTGGCGACCAGGCCCAGATCGTGGACAAGGACGGCAAGCCGATGGGTGCCACGGCTGGCGCTGTCAGCCGCGAGGTCGGGCGTGTGATGTTCCTGCGATGGCTGGAGCAGTACAGCGTTGAGCATCCGGGTGATCCCGCGCCGCTGGCCGAGTTCTTCGGAGAGGAGCCACCTTCCGGACACCCGGAGGTGCTTTGGCGGGATCTGATCCGCGGCCTGCGCAACGAGGGTCTGATCCTCTGCTTCGAGAGCCTGGAGTTCTGGTCCAGCAGCGCCACGATCACTGACAAGGGCAGAGCAGATCTGGAGTCGCGTCAGCCGTAGAGATGTCCGGAGACTGGCCTACTCGTCGAGGTAGCGGACCTCTTCGTCGTACGCGTCACTGAGCCATTTTCATCGTGGGTAACGGGCGTCTTCGGCGGCTTGGAGGACGAGGATGGCCTGGACGATCGGGGTGGCGCGGCGTGGGCAGCAGCGTAGTTTGGTCAGGGTCTTCCACGACTTGAGCGCGGAGACGGCGCGTTCACCGAGGGCTCGAATCTTGGCGTGATGCCGGTTGACGGACTTATGCCGGCGGGCCAGGCGGGTGCGGCGGTGTTTGAACGGGGTCCAGACGGTGCCGCGGGCGCCTTGGTGGCCCTTATCGGCGGAGGTCAGCACGTCTGCGCTGGTCAGCGCGTCGATGATGCGGTGGGTTCGGGCTGCGGTCAGGTTGTGGGCCGAACCGGGCAGCGCCGGGGATGCCCAGACGAGGCGGCCAGCGGCATCGGCGATGACCTGCACGTTCATGCCGTGGTGCTTGTGTTTCCCGGAGTAGTACGGCTTCTGGTCGGCGACCCGGTCTATCGGTATCAGGGTGCCGTCCAGGATCGCGTACGCCAGCCGGCGGATCCGGTCCATGGCGGTGGCCATGTCGTTGGCGGCCGTCGCGAGCAGGGTTATCGCTTCCTGCACGTAGCGCCAGGCGGTGGCGACGCCGATCTCGAAGCCGGCCGCGAGTCGGGTGTAGGTGTCGCCGTTGCGCAGGTGGGCGAGAGCCAGTAGCGCCTGTCGACCGGGGTCGAGGCGCCGCCACCGGGATCGGCGCTGCTTGCGGTGGCCGCGGATGCGGTCGGCGAGGTGGTTCAGGGTGCGGCTGGACAACGGAATCGTGGCGGGGTAGGACAGCATGGCGAGGCTCCCGGTCGGGGCTTCGAGTCTTGGTCGGCAGCTGTCCTACCTGGAGCCTCGCACCCATCGATCACCGGGCCAGCCACACTCGGCCCCGAGCTGCAAGATCAGCTTGGAAAAGGCTCACTGGTTTCTTTCGTCTTCTCCAGCAGCTCAGCAGGAGGCTCTTCGCCGCGAGCGAGATAGGCCGCTACGAGGTCGATCCACGACCCAACGATAGCGCTAATTGAAGGAACGTCCTCACATGCCGCGATCCGGGCGGCATCTCACATCCACCGATTACTCATCGTGAGTGGCGGAGGTAGGTCGCCGGGCCCGCCGCCGTCGCGGCGTATGGAGCGCTTCGCGTCCCGGACCTCTGCACATTGGCGTAGCCGCATCTGCACTGGAACCCGTACGCCGACACCATCGTCGCCAGCCCACCCACCGACACGGCACTCACCGGCATCATGACGCTCGGCCACGCGGCCGAAGACCCAGCAGTGCCCAACGCCCACCTTGCTAAACGGCAACGACCCACCGATCTGGTCACCTGGATGCGCTAGGCAAAACCCACCCCGTGTCTCACGAGACATCCCGAGTCTGGAGAAGGACGGATGGCGGGCGATCGCCTTCCGCGAGGACGACGGGGTGTACCTCCAGTCCCGGGCCGAGCCTGAGCACGTATTTCCCCAACATCACCCGCGCGATCCGCGCGGCCGTCCCGGCCGGCACGGTGCTCGACGGCGTTATCTCCAGTCAGGGATCGTCGGACAGTTTGTCCGCGGCGGGGCGCCTGAGCTGCTTCATCCTTCGTCGTGGATACCGCAGCCTTGCTGTGTCCATGACGGCGGGAGAAGCTGGGTGCGGGTTCAACGCGTGGTGTCGCAAGCCGGTCCAGAGGTGTCGTGGACACTGCTCGGCGAGGACCATCTGCCGGTCCCGCCGGTGGAATCGTTTCTCTCTCATCTGGCTGACCAGCGCAGATCACCGAACACGGTCCGCGCGTACGCGTTCGACCTGAAGGACTACTTCGCGTACCTGACATCGCGCGGGCTGGACTGGGCCCATCTGCGCTACGACGAACTGGCCGGGTTCAAGCCCTGGTTGAGATTGCACCGGCGGCGCGTGCTGGCGAGATTGCCGTGCTGCCATCGGTGGAGTCGGCGTGCACCGAGTCGACTATCAATCGCAAGCTGGCTGCGGTCACCAGCTTCTATGAGTTTCACGCCCGGCACGGCGTGACGATGGCCTCGGTCATCCGCGGCGCTGCCCGTCCGGTGGGCACGACTCGCAGTACCTTCCGGCCGTTTCTGACGCATGTGCGGCGGGCTCGGCCGATGCGCAGCGACCTGCGGCTGCGGGAGCCGATGCGAGCACCGCGCGCACTGACCGAGGCAGAGGTTGCATCCTTCATCGGCGGCTGCGCGCATCTGCGTGACCGAGTACTGGTCACGCTGCTGAATGAAGCTGGCTTGCGTATTGGGGAGGCGTTAGGGCTGCGGCATGAGGACATCCGTACTGCCGACGGCGTGGTGGACGTCCGCGCCCGCGACAATGCCAACGGCGCTCGCGCCAAGACTTGGGAGCGGCAGGTCCCGGTCGACTGGGGCTGGTTCCGGCTGCACGCCGAGTACCTTCACCGCGAGTACGGCGACCTGGACAGCGACTACGTCTTCGTCGGGCTGTGGTCGCGGCCGGTCGGCCGGCCGCTGACCTACGGCGCCGTCGCGGACTTGTTCACCCGCCTGTCACGGGCGACCGGTGTCGTTGCGACTCCTCACACGTTTCGGCATACCTACGCCACTCGGCTGCTGCGCGCTGGCGTGAAGGCAGAGATCGTGCAGAAGCTGCTCGGGCACGCCTCGGTGTCCACCACCATCGACACCTACGCGCACCTGACGATCGAAGACGTGCGTCACGAGTTGCACCGCGCCGGCCTGCTGAGCGAGACGGAGACGCCGTGAACCGACACGATCTTGTCGGTGCGCCGACCGGCGAACCGCTGCCCGAGCGTGTGGCGCGGGCGCGAGTGCTGCTCGAGGAAGCCGTTCCCCCGCAATGGCGCCGGGAGCCGCTGATCTACGTCCGGCCGCAACACATGGAGGCCGTCTGCGCCGTAACCCGCTGCCGCCGGGAGGCCATCGATCACGGCATGTGCAACGGCCACGCCCAGCGCTGGCACAGAATCGGCCGCCCCCAGCTCGACGTTTTCCTCACAACGACCGAATCGGCGTTACGCGACCACCACATCCTTCCCAGCTGCCTCGTGTCAGTATGCCGGCGCGGCCGCGCTCGGGACGACCTCTGCCCGGTGCACTCACGTCAGTGGAAGGCGGCGAAACGTCCGCTGATCGCCACCTGGGTTACCACCGTGGTCGTTACCGACGGCCCGCAGTCCACCTGCCGGCTGCCGAACTGTGAGCTGGCCGCGGAGGGCGGCTCGCTCTACTGCCGAGTGCATCACCGGCGGTGGCGCGCCCGCGGCGAGCCGACGCACGAGGAGTTCGAGGCAGAGGTGATGAACTACGGCGACCCCTGCTGGGACTTCCGTCGACTGCCCGGCCAGCTGAAACTTGAGCTGCAGTACGCGCTGAAATGCAACCACGAACTCGGGTTCCCGCCCGGCTCCCACAGCTGCAGCCAGGCCGTGCGGATGCTTGTGCGGCGAGGCGCGACGACCCTGCTCGAACACGACCGCGCCTCCTGGACCGCCATCTTCCGGAGCTACTTGAACGACCCGAACCAGTTCAAGAACGCCGCCGCGTTTCTCAGCTTCGCCGTCGAGCAGCTCACCGACCTGATCGAAGGGTCGGGCTGGAAGCGGGAGTATCCCCGTGACGTTTGGCAGCTGCGCCGTCTCGGCTACATCCCCGCCGCCGCGTCACGGCAACTCAACTTCACCGACATCCAGCAGCGCTGGCTCGTCGATAGCGCGAAGCGGTGGCTGCACTGGCGGCTGACCGTCGAGGAAAAGTCGATCAACACTGTGTCGGCCGATCTGCTGGCGCTGCGCCGACTCTCGGCCTTCCTGACCGCGACCGGGCAAGCGCACTACTCGATCCGCCAGCTCACCCGCCCAGTACTGGAGCAGCACATCGCCTGGCTGCACCAGCAACCGCAGCTCGGCAGCAGCGCCACCATCCGCGACAGCATCAGCGCCTTGGCGGTCTTCCTCCGGGCGTTACAGGACCACGAGGACTGGGCGCCCGACCTGCCGCGAAACGCCGTCATCTACGCCTCGGACTACCCGCGAACGATCCCGCTACGCGCCCGCGGCCTCAACGCCCACATCATGACTCAGGTCCGCGCGCACCTGCCCCGCTGGCCCCAACCCGACGGCCGATTCCTGACAGAGCTGATGCTGGCCACCGGGCTGCGCGTCGGTGACGCCTGCGCGCTCGGCTACGACCCGATCGTCCGCGACCGCGACGACAACCCGTACGTCCGGTACTGGAACCACAAGATGCGCCGCGAAGCCTACGTCCCCATCAGCGCGGCGGCGCTCGACAAGATCCGTGAACAACAGACCAGGGTGCGCGAGCAGTACCCGGCGGAGACTGCGGCATACCTCAGTCAGCCGGCTCCCCGGACCCTGCCCGTTGACGCGTTGCGGCTGGTGCCCGCGAACAAGCTGAACCCCCACGGACTTCTCCCGTTCAAACGAAGCACCTACAACCTGCAGCTGCAGGCATGGGTCGCGAAGTGCGGGATCACCGACGAAGCCGGACGTCCCGCCCACATCACGGCGCACCAGTGGCGGCACACGTTCGCCACCACCCTGGTCAACCGCGGCGTCCGCCTCGAAGTCGTCAAACAGCTGCTCGATCACGCCAGCCTCGAGATGGCGTCCCACTACGCCCGACTGCTGGACACCACCATCCGCGCCGAATGGGACGCCGCCCGCGACAGCGACGACGACCTGCAGCACCTGCTACCGGCCGACGTCGAGTGGGCGAGCCGATCACGCACCGCCCTACCGAACGGGCACTGCGGACTTCCGCGCCAGCAGACCTGCGACCACTCCAACAAGTGCCTGACCTGCCCGGTGTTCATCACCACCAGCGAAGACCTGCCTGCGCACGAGGCGCACCGCCACCGCACGCTGACGCTCATCGCCCAACTCGAGGCCCGAGGGCAGACCAAGCTGGCCGACCAGAACCGACTCGTACTCGAGCAACTCGACACGCGCATCGCGCAGATCAAGCAGGCAATCGCTACGGGCGGAGCGCACCGCGATGCCAGCTGACACACCAGATCGGCTCATCGCGGCGGCGCGTCGGCGACACGAGCAAACCCTCGCCCGGGCCCGCACGGCGCTGCGCCAGCTCGAAGCCACCGGCGAACCCGTCACTTACGCCAAGGTCGCCGCGACCGCGAAGGTCAGCCGGGCCTGGCTATACAGCCAGCCTGATGTCCGAGCAGCAGTGGAACGGCTACGCGATATCAACAACCGCTCCACCGGCGTCGCCGTCCCCACCCGGCAGCGCACGAGCGAGGCCAGCCTGGTCCGTCGCCTTGAGGCGGCGCACCGCCGCAGCCAGGAACTCACCCGGCAGGTCGCCGAACTCCGAGAGCAGCTTGCCGCTGCGCATGGGGCATTACGCGATAGCCGTGTCGGACGCACCACACATACGTGATGAGCAGCGGTTTCACTTACGCGCCCAGCAGGACCAGCTCGTGCCTTCCAGCGAGAAATCAACGTTTAGCCCCAGCACGCGGCGTGGTCGAGGTCTTCGCTGATGGTGGCTTTATGGTCATCCCGGTGCGCTTGAGCGGCGCGTAGCTCATCGTGCTGGGGAAGCGGTCCTTTCGAGGACCCGCGAGGGCCGGGGTGGGGTGGGGAGGTCGCGTCGGCCTTTGAGTGGGCCGAAGGGCATGGTGAGTGCGCCCGTGACGTAGATGCCGAGCATGATCGCGAGTGCGGTGCGTATGCCGAGTTGCTGGCCGAGCCAGCCGGAGGCGAGTCCGGATGCTGGCATCGCGGCGAAGGCGAGCATTTGGATGGTGGTGCTGACGCGGGCTTGAAGGTGGTCGGGGACGTAGGTGAGGCGCCAGGTGCTGCGGATGACGTTGTCCGCGACGATCGCGAATTCGCATAGCAGCAGCCCGGCGGTCATCCACGCGACACCTGCGCCGGGGTCGGCTAGCAGCACCAGTAGGCAGCTGCAGCTGGTGAGTTGCAGCGTGATCGGGCCGCGTGCGGTGCCGAGCCGGCGGGCGATGTGTGGGCCGAGGAGGCCGCCGATGACGCCGCCGACGCCGCCGGTGGCGAGCACGAGTCCGGTCACTGCTTGTGGTGCGGCGAGCTCGTCGACCAGGAAGAGGACCTGGAGGGTCAGCAGGCCGGTGAGGCCGAAGTTCTGTACCGCGGCCAGGCCGGCGAAGTACCGCAAATAGCGGTCGCGGGCGACGACGGTGACGCCGGCTCGGATGCGCTGAATGAAGGACTCTTCCAGCACGGCTAGAGCGTGATCGGGTGCCCGGCTCGCGGGGCGTATTCGGGCGAGGCAGGCCGCCGATATGAGGAAGCTGATCGCGTCGAGGAGCACGCCGAGCGCGGCGGAGACGGCCTGGGCGATCAGGCCGGCCAGCCCCGGCCCGACGATCGTGCTGGCTGATTCGGTGGCGTACAGCATCGAGTTCGCGGTTGCGAGCTGGTCTGCGTCGACTACGCGGGTGACGAGTCGGGGCAGTGCGGCTCGGAAGAGCACGGCACACGAGCCGATCACGAACGCGACCGCGACCAGCGCCGCAAGCGACAGCGTGCCGGTCACCCACAGCAGCGGCACGGTCGCGGCAGCGGTGGCCGCGACCACATCGCTCGCGATCATCGTCGTGCGGGGCGGCCACCGGTCGGCGAGCGCACCGGCTGGCAGCCCGAGGATCAGCCAGGGTGACCAGCTCGCCGCCGCTAGGATTCCCATCCAGCCCGGACCGGCATCCAGCTGGGTGGCCGCGAGCAGCGACAGCAGCGTCGCCGTGGTCGCGGTCCCGAAGAGGCTGACGGCTTCACCGAACCAGAGGACTTGGAAGGCGCGAGGGAGCCGGGGGGATGCCCGTCTCTCTCGATTCAAATTCTGGCCCACCAACTATCAGCTCGCTCAGGCCGCGGCGCGGTCGGTGAGTGGGCGGCGACGCAGTGCGGTGTCGGTCAGTGAACGCGGGGGCAAGGGAGCGTTGGGGTTGTACAGGTTGGTTCCGGGCGGCACGATCTCGTCGATTCGGTCGAGGGTCGCATCGTCCAGGGTTAGCGCGGCGCCCTTGAGGAGATCCTCCAGCTGCGGCATGGTCCGCGGTCCGATGATCGCCGAGGTGACCCCCGGGTGGGCCACGGTAAACGCAATGGCGAGTTGAGGGAGGGTGCAGCCGATGTTTTCCGCGAGTTCGACGAGCTGTTCGACGGCGTCGAGCTTGGCGGCGTTTTGCGCGTTGGCGGGATCGAATAGCGCTGGCCGGATGGCGGGACGGCCGGTTGATAGGTCGATGGGTTGGTTCTTGCGGTATTTGCCGGTGAGGAACCCGAAGGCCAGTGGGCTCCAGACCAGCACACCCATCCCGTAGCGCTGGCAGACGGGCAGGACTGAGGCCTCGATCCCGCGGGCCAGGACCGAGTACGGCGGCTGCTCGCTGCGGAAGCGTCCGAGACCACGACGCTCGGAGACGTGATGCGCCTCGACGATCTCCTCAGCCGGGAACGTCGAGCAGCCGAAAGCGCGGATTTTCCCCTGGCGCACGAGGTCGCTGAGCACCGAGAGCGTCTCCTCGACGTCGGTCGAGTCGTCGGGGCGGTGGACCTGGTAGAGGTCGATCCAGTCGGTGTTCAGGCGCCGGAGGCTGTCCTCAACCGCCTTGAGGATCCAACGCCGCGAGTTGCCACTGCGATTGCGGCCCTCGCCCATCTGAAAGTGCACCTTGGTGGCCAATACGATGTCATCACGGCGCCCCCGCAGCGCCTTTCCCACAATCTCCTCGGACTCTCCCTGTCCGTACATGTCGGCGGTGTCGACGAAGTTGATCCCCTGGTCCAGGGCGGCGTGGATGATACGGACGCAATCGTCGTGGTCGGAGTTGCAGCCATCCTGGAACATCATGGTCCCGAGGCAGTAAGCACTGACTTCGATACCGGTTCCGCCGAGGGTGCGATAGCGCATGGTGATGCTTCCCTTACTGGTTCAGCCGTGATTGCAAAGCGAACGACGCGTCGATCGCACGGGGAACCCTAGGATCTAGAGTCGGCTCTAGGTCAAGCCGCTACCCTGAACGGTATGGCTGAGGTCACCACAAATTTGAGCATCGGGCAGGTCGCCGAACGCACCGGATTGAGTGTGCACGCGCTGCGCTTCTACGAACACGAGGGCCTCTTCGTCAACCCTGTGCGGCGCGGACCTGGCGGGCGCCGCGTCTACAGCCAGGATGACGTGGACTGGCTCACCGTCTGCATCATCTTGCGCGCCTCCGGCATGCCCCTGCCCGCGCTACGCCGATACGCCGACCTCGTCAGGCAGGGAGCCGGAAACGAGGAAGAACGACTCACGCTTATGCGCGAGCACCAAGCCCACGTCACCGCCCAGATCGGCAGACTCGCCGAGTGCCTGGACCTGATCAGGTTCAAGGTCGGGGTGTATGAGGACCTCCTCAACCCGGACAGCGCCGGCGACCACCAATGTCACGCTCCGATCCCTTCGGCAGCGGCGCAGCCGACCGAGATCCGCATCGGCGACGCGCGGGTGTCGGGCTCGTGAACACGGCGCCGTGCGGGTCGACGCCACCAATGCCGACGTCATCCTGCTGATGCGCGCCCAACTACGTCACCAGCTACGTGCCGGACGCCTCGCCCGACCTGTGGCAGCGATACCTTGCAATCATCTTCGACGGCCTACGCCCAGAAAAGGTGCCCACCCGCTGCCCCACCCGCCGCCGGTCGCTCCTTGACGCCCACCACAGGGTCGGACCGCCGCTACCTGCTGACGCCCCTGGCGGCTGGACGGCGCTCACATGGGAACGGAAACCTCGGCCGCAGCTGATTGAGCATATTGACAGGCACCGTCATGGACATGTCCACGACGCAACATCGCCGACGAACCAGCTAACTGATCAGCGGACCCAAGATAAACGGTGAGCTGATCGTGTTCGAACGCGGGAGGACGAACTTCGCCCAGTTGCAGCGACGCGTCACCGCTGGGCACGGGCTTCTGCGCCTCACCCGCGAATGCCCCGCCCACTACGTACTCTTCGACCTGCTCGCCGACGCCAGCGGCGAACCGTTGCTGAACCTACCCCTCTCGCAGCGGCGGGCCCGACTGCAGCTACTGCTCGCCGACGCACCGCCCCCGCTCACCCTGACACCGCAAACAGCCGACATGCGGGAGGTCTGGGACTGGCTCACGACCTGGACCGTCGCCACAGGCATCGAGGGGGTGGTGAGCAAACACTTGTTGAACCGCGCCGAGTTCATCGATCTACAGCGTCGGCCATGCCCGCGCAGGCGACGGAGCGAGCCCGGACCGCTGGGATGACAGCACGTGCACCGGCTGCACCATGCCGTCCCCACCCAGCCGCCCGCACCTCACCGCGCTACCCGCAGCGCACGCACGCCCTCGCGGTGGGCTGGCTCGCCCGCTGCGGCGCCCGCTGGCACCGCCGACCTGGTCTGCGTACCGCTCGACCTGGACGCCCCAGAGTTGCGCTTCGCCCGTACACCACGTCCACCCCTGGAGCGTCACCGCCGGCGACGGCGCCGCTTACCGACAACGGCGCGTCGATGATTCGCGCGGCCACGACCGAGCCGGGAGGTGACAGTGATGCCGGACCCGGTGCCAGCCATCGAGACATGTCATACAGCGACGGTACGGTCACTATTGGCAGTTTGTTGTGGTGGAGGGAGCTTGCTCGTGGTCAAGCGCAGCAGCCGATCTCGGCGCAGGGAACCGATTCGCCGGCCGATTCCAGCAACACGACTGTCCGCCTCGGCGGACAGGGTCACCGACCTGACCGGGCAGCGCCTGGTCGACGGCTGGCCGGTGACCGAGCAGGTGCGAGTGCGGCTGGCCCGCGGCGCGGATATGGCCGCAGTGCGTCGGCTCACCGCGCTGGCCGGTGTCCGTCTCGAGGACGAGGTCGCCGACGACGTGGACGCGGGTGTCGGCGGGGCCGCGTTGCGGGCCGGCTTGGACGGTGGTCCGGACACGTACATGCGATACATGGCCGAGAAGTTCACCGGCCCGCAGGCCATGGATCCGAGGAGGCTGCTGCCGCCGGCGACGCTGGTGCTGGTGGCCGAGCACGACCAGCGCGGCGTGGTCGGAGCGGTGGTCGCATACCCGCCGGGTGGTGTGCTCAAGCAGCTGGTCGAGCATCAACGGCGGGCAGGGTTGGGCAGTCAGCAGCTGTTCCAGCTGGTCATGGCCGGAGTGATGTGGATGGTGCGGATCAAGGCGATCGCGGTCGACGAAACGATGCGCGGCCGCGGGATCGGCAGTGCGTTGCTACACCGCTGCCAGCAGATTTACGCCCACTGCGGCTACATGATCACGTATGGGCAGATGGCCGACAGCCCGGAGCTGGAGCGGTTCTACCGCAGCCACGGCTTCGACGTGCTGGAGCGTGACAGCGGGTTCGACCCGTGGGTGGTCCTCGGGGTTCACGCCGAGATCCGCCCCGACCCGGGTGAACGCACGTTCGTCCGACATCAGAAGGCCAGCGCGAATCGGCGGCCCGGTCGGGTGCCGGCACCACGACACAGCAGCAGGACGCCGTTCGACCCGGGCACCCTGGCCCTGCATGACGATCACCTGCCGACACTGCTGACGCAGGGCTCTGGCGAGTTGCTCGCCATCCAGTTCCTGCCCCTGCTCTGGATCAAGATGGCCGAGGGGCAGCGCGCCAACGCGTGCATCGACGCGTGTACGCAGCTGCGGTACGCCTACCAACAGTTCGGGATCGCCGCCGAAATCCTGCCGGTCGGTGTGGTGATCCACGACCCGGACGGCGGTCGTACCCGGTACGCCACCGACGAGCCGAGCTGGTACGACGACACCACCCTGGTCGGGCACACCATCCTGCTACTGCCCGAACACGACAGACTGGTGGATCCGACCATCGAGCAGGTACCAGAGGTTCGGGCACTGCGACAAGGTCCGGTCATCGGGCGGCTTCCTGAGCCGGACCGGCAGGCGCTGCGTGACGGCGAGACCAGCTTCGCCGTCCAACGCGCTGGCCTGCTCATCGAGTACCAGCCAGTCCGGCCCGAGCATCGGGATAGGCTGCTGAGCGGGCCGCTGCTGGCCCGTAATGACGTCCTGTACCGGCGCGGCGCCGTCAACCTAGCCACGATGGCCGTACAGGCGTTCCGCGATGCAGGAGCCGCCGACCGTATCCGGCAGACCACCGCCTTCCCCCGCCTAACGGCGCTGCTCGATGCCATCGGCGACGCTCCGATCCGCGTCGACGAAATCACCAACAATGTGCTAATTCACCTGCCCGGCGGACCCGTCCAGCTCGACCAAGTCCCGGTCCCCCGTCCGACGTAAGGGAATGACGGCAGCCTCACGACTGCGAGTGGTTTAATCGCTATGCTGCTCCACGCATAACGGCACGCCTGGGTAATGGGCGGTCACCGCGACTGCGTCGCGCTGCGCGTCCCAGACGCCGACGCATTCCGCGTCATCCAGTCGCTTCCGCAAACACTGCCAGTCGAGACCCCACTTCCGTAGCAGCCACACAGGACGTTACTGTTCAGTACACATGCTGCACAATTTGGGAAGGATGAGGCGGTGGCTAAGCAAATAATTCATCAGCTAGTCGACGACTTGGACGGCGGCAGCGCCGACGAAACCATCAGGTTCGCCCTCGACGGCGTTCAGTACGAGATCGACCTGTCGGCCGCGAATGCAGCGAAGCTGCGCGACGCCTTCTCGCCGTACATGGCCCACGGCCTTAAGATGGGACGAGGCGGCCTCGCACGGTCCGCGCGAACCACCCACAGCGCGGCGGGTGTGGGCAGCTCACGAGGTGCCCGTACGGGCGGAGTCGCGAACCGGGATCAGAACAAGGCGATCAGGGACTGGGCCAAGAGGGTCGGCAAGGACATTTCGGATCGAGGCCGGATCCCTCACGAAGTTGTCGCCGAGTACCACGCGACGGCCGGACGCTGATCACCTATCGAACGCTGCATTGACTTCCCGTTCCGGCTGACGGGGTCGAAGGCACCGGCGCATCCGCACGTGGGGGCGCGGCGGTGCCTAACCTCGCTGCTTGCCCGTGCTGCACGAGGTTCCACTTGACTTGCGTCCGCATCGGTTTCTAGGGCGACATGCCACCCTGCTGTTCGCGCCACCGCCCTGCGGAGTCCGCGCGCAAGAGACGATCGACCATCGCCGCGGCCTCGTCCTTCGAGTCGTACGTCCAGCGCAGCATCTGCCCAGTCTCGCTGTCGCCGGTGCGAGCTACCACCTTCCATCGTGTCTGACGGATCAACCAGACGTCGCGCCGGGTCAGGCGTCCCCAGTGGGGTCGGGCCGAAGCGCGGTGCCGGACTTTCGTCTGGTCCGTTTCTTCGGCCCGCCCTCCGAACCGGACGTGCAACTCTCGCTGCATCCGGCTCTCCACGGACTCACGTCGGCTGGGTCAGACGACGCGTCGGTGGCGTCCAGGGGTTGGGGATCACGCTGCGGCGTCGGTACCGAGAAACGGTGACCGAGGCCGGGTTGAACAGGGTGAGCTGTCCGTCGGTGATCGTCCATCCGCCGGCCATGAAGCGCCGTCGGAGGTGCTTCCACGTCAGGCCCTTGTGTCGTTTGCGGATCCAGATCGCCGTTCGGCGCCAGGTGAAGGCACCGAGGTAGCTGAAGGTCCTCTTCGACACGCCGTGCTTGAAGTAGTTGCTCCACCCGCGTAGTACGCCGTTGACGCGTTCCAGCAGGGCGGTCAGGTCGGCTTGTGCTGAGCTGTGAGTGAGCGCGCGGACCTTGTCCTTGATCGCGGTGACCGCTTTCTTGGACGGGTACGTGTACACGCATCGCCTACCCGTGCCTCGTTTCCGGTGCCGCTGGATGCGGAACCCGAGAAAGTCGAAGCCCTCGTCGATGTTGACCACCATGGTCTTCGGCGGAGACAGGCGCAGGCCCATCCCGGCGAGTACCACGGCCACCTCGTCGCGTAGCTGTTCGGCGTCACGCCGGTCACCGTGCACGAGGATGACGAAGTCGTCTGCGTAGCGCACGAGCCGCCAGTTCGGCTGGCCGCGCCGGCGGCGTTTCGCTCGCAGGACTCCCGTCGACATCACCGTCTGCCACGCGTCCTGGGCAAAGTCGTCCAGCACGGACAGAGCAATGTTGGCCAACAGAGGAGACAGGATGCCCCCTTGCGGAGTGCCGGTGTGCGTTTCCTCGCGGGAGCCGGCTTCCGTGAGGATCCCGGCCTTGAGGAACGCTTTCACCAGGCTCAGAACGCGTTTGTCCCCGATACGTCGACGCACCCGCGCCATCAGCGCGGCGTGGTCGATCGAGTCGAAGCACGCCTCGATGTCCGCCTCCAAGATCCATTCGTATGACTTGGATGTCAGAAGGTGGATGTCGGCGATCGCGTCCTGAGCGCGTCGGCGAGGCCGAAAACCGAACGAGCACGGATGGAAGTCCGCCTCGAAGATCGGCTCCAGCACCAGCTTCAGCGACGCCTGCACGACCCGGTCCGCGACGGTCGGGATCCCCAACCGGCGCTTCTTGAGACTGCCCGGTTTGGGGATCATTCGCTCCCGCACCGGCAGCGGCCGGAACTGTCCCGACCGCACCGCCTCCCGGATCATGCCCATGAAGGGTTCCGCACCGACCAGCGCCTGAAGGTGATGGGCGGTCAAGCCGTCCACACCAGCGCTGCGCGAGCCGGTGTTGCTCCGCACCCGATCCCACGCCACCATCAAGAAGGCGGGATCGGTGACAAGGTTGAACAGATCATCAAACCGACGAGAACCATCCTCGCCTGCCCATCGATGCAGTTTGGTCTGAATCTCCAGTACCCGCCGCCACGCCTCGTCGAGACTTGGCCACGGCGCGCCGGTATTCACCAGCGACCTCCTGGCATGACAATCCTCCCTGCGAGCCCGCTGCCCGCCTTCGCCATGTGGACGGCTTTCCCGCCCTCGGACTACTACGCGGACTCCGCCCCATCGGGATGCCCCGGCAGGACAACGCGCCCTCCCATCTCCGCCACGCTGGCCGCGTCACGGCGGGTCCGCACCCGACGGTTCCCACGTTCACTACCGATCGATCGACGGAGGAGGTGCCCGACTTTGCCCCTGCGGCCCGCTGCGGGTACGCCGTAGACCTTCCCCGCAGCCACCACGGACAGCGACACTGCCGCCGCCGCGATGCCCACCCGAACAGCATCAGCCCAGGTAGTTCGTCCGCAATCCCGGCCCATATCCGCCAGATTCGAGCCGGTGGTGGAATTAAGAGGCTTTACACGTCGGTTCCTCACGTGCACCTTTCCGTCTCGCTTGCCGAACCTGGGCCGTCTGGCAGTGCCAACCCATCCCGGCGTTGTCGAGGCCGCTTCCCACCCTCCCGCGCGTTCCCACGGTCAGGCTGCCTCCAGCTTCACGCCCACTGCTACGACAGCAAGCGGGTGAAGGTCTCCCACCTCCACTCGATCAATAGCGCCTCGTGGCGCACGACGCCGTTCCACCACCGCCTCACTACCTCCTCCGCCACCACCGGATCGTACATGTGTTCGAGGGCTGGACGTCAGATGAGCCGCGTGTTGATCCTGGCGGTGCCGCCACCCCCGGCCTACCGTGTCCGCTGGCCGAGTTCGTAGCGGAGCTACGGCACAGCCGCTACGTCCCCTCCGGCGCCACCTCCGACACCGGCGTGCCGCAGGCGACATCCTTGAGCGACGACCTCGCACGCCGGCTGCACCACGAGCACTCCAATACCGTTCCGAGTTGTTAGCTGATGGGTCAGATGATGGGTAGCGAGATCGACCTCGTGATGGCGAGGCTGGGGGAGCGTGGCTTCGACGTCAACGTCGAAGCTGAGGATGAGCTGCGCACGTACCGCGTTTCGGGGAGTTCCTTCCTCCTGCGGGTGGGCATAGGTGTGAAAGGGATCCTGCTCGACTTCGTCGTCGACCGGGACGGGGAGTCGCCCGAGCTTCGACACAGTATCGACACCGATCTGTATGACGTGTCCGATCCCCGTCAGCGATGGTTCGCGGACGAGATCGAACGCGACATCACTTCCTTTCTGGACGCCTTGAGGAGCGGGAGCCTCAAGTTGAGTCGTGGGCGAAACAAGACCACGATTGTCTTTCCGAACGCGGGGAAGTATGTACGGGTAGAGCGTGGGCGCATGTTCACCAGCCGGCGGGAGTACGAACGTGCCGTGGACGCGGAAGCCGACGACCAGTTCCAGCCGTTCGACGCGTAACCCTGGCGGGCACCTCGTAACCGTTCACGCAGCAGTAACGGCCGCCTCGACCGGCACCGGAGGGTGAGAAGCAGCGACGCTGATCCGCTGGCCGTTTCGGCAGGTATATAGCCGACAGACCTAACGACGCAAGCATCGGCGGCGACGATTGCGCAGCCATCGCGGCGAGAAGCCCCCACGGATCACGCATCCGGGCAGAAAGCAGCGCTGCTCGCACGGGGGAACGAGCAGCGCCGTCCAGTTGACGGTACTCCAGTCCCTGCTTCACTGCCGCCCCAGCGGCCCGGAAAGGACAGAAGGCGGCGGCGACAATGCTTGAGATCTCCAGCGAGAGCAGTACCGTCTGTCGGCCGGCGTCAACGCAGGCCCAACACGACAAGCAAGCCAGAGTCACGTCGTTGCCGCCAGAACTTGGCATCCTTCCGAAAATCCCGCACCTCACTAAGAGTGCTTGACAAGTAGCAGCGGGCAACAGCGGGGACCATTGCTTGCAGCACTCCCTTTAATACTGTATGATTGAAGCACAAGCACCGGAAAGCAGCCCGGGGCTTGTGGCCAACAAGCTCACCACGAGGGAGACACGTCGAGATGGAAACCAAGACCGAACTGGCGCGGCCAGAAGCGCTCGGCCTGGATCAGGCGATCGGCATCCTGGACAGCCCTGAGCCGGGGGGAAGCCCCGATACCCAGGGCAGCCCGCAGGCCGAGGACAGCCCGGAGGCGGGCAGTTCCCAGACTGACGACCCAGAGCGTCCTGTGCGCCCCCACCTGGTGTGGGCGGACCCTCGGGAGCTGCGGATTCCTCCGCACCAGATCCGCAAGGATCTGGGCGACCTGACCGAGTTGCGTGACGGCATCGCAGAGAGCGGCGTCCTTCAGGCGCTGCTCGGAGTCCCGGGCGGGGACGGCATCATCTACATCACGCAGGGGCAGCGTCGCCGGGCCGCCGCCATCGAAGCCATCGAACTGGGCTCCCCGATGGCGTTGGAAGTGCCGGTGCTGGTGCACGACGCGATGGCCGGACTGACCGCCAAGCAGATCGCCTCGATGTTGCAGGAGAACCTGCACCGCAAGGCGCTCACGGCCAGCGAAGAGGCTGACGGTTTCAAGCAGCTCACCCTGGAAGGGTGGACCATTGAGCAGATCGTGAAGCGGACCGGACGCAAGAAGGCTCTCGTCGAGGGATCACTGACGCTCGCTAAGCAGGGAGCACAGATCCAGAGCGCGGTCGACAACGGCGACCTCACGCTGGAAGACGCCGCAGAGATCGCCGGGTTCGACGGTGACAAGGCCGCGCTCGATCGGATCCTCAAGAAGAGCGGCAGCGCGTGGGCACTGCGCCACCAGATCGCCAACGAGAAGCGCAGGCGTCGGATCGCAAAAACCGCCAAGACGCTGCGCGCGGAGCTGGACAAGGCCGGCGTCGTTGTCCTCGGCAAGCCGAAGGGCTTCCCCCACAGCAGCCGCGAGGCAGCCATCAAGGACCTGCGCGGCCCCGAGGGCGAATCGTTGAAGGACACCGAGGTTCGCAACAAGCCCGGCTTCGCCGCGTTCATCGACACCTCCGGCCACGATGCTGCGGTTGTAGTGATCTGCCTCAACCCCGACGCGCACGGCTTCCAGCGGAGCGGCGTGTACAACACGTACGTCTCCCCCGCCGACGCGGCACGAAAGGAGAGCGAGGCCGCAGAGGCCAAAGCCTTCCAGACGGCATTGCAGACCGCAGGTGAACTGCGCCGCAGGTTCGTGGTCGAGACGTACGGCAACGCCAAGGCCGCCAAGGTGCTGTACGTCCACGCTCTTCGCGCTGCGTTGACGAACCCGGCGCTGATCAACGGGGCGCGGGACGAGCACGAGCTGCTGACTGGGCTCGTCGGTATCGATCCAGAGAAGATCGACGTCAACGACGCAGGCGAGGCACGACTGATCCGCCTCCTGGTCGGTCGCTGGATCGCCGCCAACGAGGGCAACCTGAACGACTTCTACGCCGCCCGGTACCGCTTCCGCCGCGATGTGGCACTGAGCTGGCTCAACCGACTCGCTGATGCCGGCTACGGCCTGTCGGATGCCGAGAGTGAACTACGCGATCTGCTGACGCCGAAGCCCACCGATCAGGCCGACAGCGACATCGAGGATGACGAGGACGAGGACGCCGGGGAAGACGGCGACGAGGAAGACGAAGATGACGACACGCCGCGCCTGCAACTCGTGCCGGATGGCGAGCAGGCGGAAAGCGCGGCCGAGGACACCCTGACGCCGGTGCCCGCCCGATCCCGGCCCGACGTGACCGTCCAGCACCAGAGGCCCGACGATCAGTCGATCGAGCCGGCGGCTCAGGACCGCGCCGCCGCGTGACGAAGGTGAGGGTGCCCGGCTCGTCCGGGCACCCTCACCGGCTCGCCCTCACGCTTCACCACGCCCGACCCGTCGCCATCGCGGCGGACCGTCACCTCACGCGAGGAACACCATCGTGGCCTCCAACACTCGTTCAACGCACCCGCAATCCGACGCCAACGAAGCAGTGACCGAAGCCATCGCTGACGCCCGCCTCCGACTGAAGCGATCGTCGGGCCGATGCGCCCACGACTTGCGCGAACTCGCCGCTCATCTCATCAGCGCGCACCTTCCCAGCGCGCGCACCGCCCTGCTGTCGAAGGGGCATAAGCCGATCACCTTCGACACCGTCATCGCTCTCGTCGCTGGTTCGGCAGGTGGAGGGGACAGGAGCCTGGGGAGCGAATTCAGACACGCAGCTGTCCCCGGCAGGCGTCGGATAGCGTCAACCGGATCCACCCTCGCGCCTCGGGTCTACGAACCATCACCGCTGGCAAGTCGGCGCTGAGCTCTGGCGTCGAAGGCCTCTTCTATAGCGCCGTCGACCAGTCCGGCTGGCTGGCGCCGCACCTCGCCGACGTGGTACCCACCCCGCCCCCGCAGCCGCTCGAGGGCGGGCAGGGTAGCCGATCGCCGTCAGCGACCAGGCCGACGAATACACAGACGGCCGGATCGGACCCCAGCCGGCGGGCCGGTGACCGAACGTCCCAGGTCGTGACGGTCGGCCCGGACGCTGCTGTGCTCTTCGCCGACCACTACGTCGACGACGGCCAAGCCCACGCCGCGACGCTCCCGCTCAACGTCGAGCGATCACCGCCCAGTCGAGGGGCCAGGGCCCCCCGCGCTCACCGGAGACGCAACCGAGCAGCACCGCCACCAGCACCACGAGGGGCAGGCCACCGCCGGGTGACTTGCCCTTCGTGGGTCGACGTCAACATCGTCAGGCAGCAACCAACCGCCACCAGTCCAGCAGGAGAGCCATGACACCCGCATCGGGAACCCACGGCAGCAGGAGAGCGTCAAGGCGCACCGCTGTTACACTCGGCACCAATCTCACGCCGAGCACTCGCTCGTTGTCGAGGTTGTTGGTTGGCGGCCGGGGTGCTGCTGGCACCCGTCCGCGGGTGCATATCCCCGGCCGCCGCACACTCTGGCCCCCCACCCGAGCAGGAACAGACGTGAGAATTCGGGTTGTCGACGGACGCCGGATGACCGACCGCGCCGGCGCAGCCGAGTTCACCGGTCGCAGCGAGCACACCATCACGATCCAGACCAGCCCGAAGGCCCGCGCCGACGGATCCGGCTGGCCCGCCCCAGTCGAAGGCCCCGACGGCGGCCTGCTGTATCCCCTCGACGAACTCGCCGCCACGATCGAAGGCATCGCCGAAGCCGCCCGGGCGCGCGTCCATTCGATCACGCTCGACGGCGACCCCGACGAGCTGATCTCCGCCGTCGAATTCCGTGGACTCATCGACGCCACGGCCGGTACCTGGTCCAAGTATGTGGATATGAGCAAAGCAGCCTGGGAGCGCGGCGAGGACGGCTACCTGCCCCGCCCTGACCTCGAAGAGCCTGCTCGAACGCGCGGCGTCACCCGCTCCTGGGCGCGCCGGCGCGTCGAAACGTGGATCAACAGCCGTCCCGGCCGCAGTGCCGGGGCGGGCCCGCGTGTGCGCACCGAAGAGACCGGCCCGACCGCCGCCAAATACCGCCGCGTGGCAGCCGCGATCCGGCAGGACATCTCCAAAGGCGCCCTCACCTCAGGACAGCGCCTACCCTCCATGAACGCGCTAAGCACCCAGTACGACGTCAGCATGAGCACCATCCAACGCGCGATCGCCGAGCTCCGTAGCGAGGGCGTCCTGACTCGAGGCAGCGACGGCATCACCGTGGCGTAGCACGACCATCCTGCGACGGAGAGCCGCTGCAGGCTTGCGAACCCTGGGATACTCGATCAATGCGCCGCATCTACGATCCTGACCACACTGCGGACATCCGGCTCCTCCTACGCAAGCTCGTTATCCGCGGTGTCATCGGTCTTGTCCTCGTCAACATCTTTGCGGTGTTCCCGATGTTTGTGCTCGATGACAGCCGCGAAGCAGCGACGGAATCGGACCTCATCGTCTGGATCCTTCGGATCGCCTGGATCTTCATTGCACTGCTCTTCGTCGTTTCGATGGTGAGCCTGGCTTCAGCGGGAATCGGTTGGATTGCATATCGGAGGCGTCGGGCCGAGTTGGACGCCGCCGGGGCCGAAGCCGTTGGTGAAGTCAGGGCGCGCCTGGCCTACCTGCCCAGCGACGACGATCCGAAGTCGTGAACGGCACTGCCCCGGGGGTCGAGAAGCTCCGTCGGAGGCCGGGCCTGGCAACCCCTCGGCTGGGTGATACGTCGTGGAGGGCAACGCCTTGATGAACCTCGAATCAGCGACGGATGACGCCAAAGAATCACGGTCCGCACCTCAGCCGCCTCGTACCCCCATAGGAGCGAACAGCGCACTGTCGCCCCACAACAAGCTGCAGGTCGGTTCACAAGCGCCTCCGGCGGGGGCGCTCGGGCTCCGGGATGATCGACCGGAAGTTGCAGGTTCACGGGGGAGGGACGGTCGTCCCGCCCACCATCGACCCAAGGCAAGCCGAGCAGGTCAGGGGCAGGGTGGCAAGGTCGTTCGTCCGGCGGGGCGCTCCACCTTGCCACCCTGCCCCTGACCTGCTCCACAGGTGTTGGGTCGACGGCAGACGGGACGACAGCCGGACGTAGGTGCGAAGCCCCAGCACAGTAGCGCCCCTTATCTCAAGAAGCACCTTGGCCATCATCATACCCATTCCCGGTTCAATGCTGTATGATTATAGCATCAGGTCCACATGGCCCACGTTCGCACGAGAAGAAAGGCCTCGCCACATGGACGCCAACGACGTTGACCGCGACCCTTACATCCGATGGGACGACACCTGGCAGAAGAACATGACCCGCTGCATCGCCTGCGGGTTTGAATGGTTCTTCCACGTTCCCGAACGCCGCTGGCCACACCTGTGCGTGGACTGCGCCGATGCCGCAGCCCGCTACCCGGACAACCTCCTGCACTCGGCCGCAATCGCCTACGACCAGGGCCCCCGCCAGGTACACGCCGACGCCGCCGCGGTCTATCGCGACCCAAGCACCGGCCGGCAGGGTTTCTGCGTCACGGACGGCATCGGCGACGACTACGAGCCGGCCACCGCGGCTTACACGGCCGCATGGTCGGCGGCGGCTGCGGCCGCGACGGGTGGAGCCGCCGCCGGCCTGCACGCCGCCCGCGCCATCTGGCACCGCCACTACGACCACGCCCCGGCAGGCCAGGAGGGCAACGCAGTTGCCGTCGTCGCCGCCCCGATCGACACCGCCAACGGCGGAGGCTACGACATCGCCTGGTGCGGAGACGCCCGCGCGTACACCTACGAGGCCGCCACACTGACGCAGATCACCACCGACCACACCGAAGCGCAGCACATGCGCGACACCGGCATGCCCGCCGAATGGATCGGCCCGCGCGCAGAGAACACCATCCGCGCCTCGGTCGGGCGGGGCGAGATCGCCAGCGTCCGCGTCCTCGGCCCGATCGGCCGGCTACTGCTGTGCAGCGACGGCGTGCACCGTCAACTCTCCCCCGACGCGATGACGCGAATTCTGCGCGTGCACGCGAGCCCCCGCAGCGCCGCCACCCGCCTGATACGGGCCGCGCGCCAGGCCGGCAGCACCGACAACGCGACCGCCCTCGTGATCGACCTGCCCGCGAGCGCGAACAGCCGCTACCACCGCCCCGATGCCGACTCGCGCCAACCTAGCTAGTGCTGTATGATTATAGGTGAGAACTCCCTGCGACCTTAGCAGGGTGCAATTCAAGAGAGCGAACAGAACGACAGCCCGAAACGCTCACACCAGGAACCCCCAACCGGAGAGGACCCGACGCGAGATGACCAAGGACGCAGGCACGACCACCATGGAGCGCAAGACGGCCGTCGAGGAACTGCACCTGTTCCACTACCTGACCCACAGCCTGCTCGTGACCATCCAGATTGTCGCCGCCGATACCTGTCCCGAAGGGATCGACCACACCCACACGCCGGACGGGCAGCACCTGTACCGCCGCACCGAAATGTTCACCGTCCGCGACGACGCCGAGCGTCGCGTCTCGCAGCACCTCGGCGACTTCGTCGACGACCGGACCATCTTCGACGCCGTGACGCTCGTCCGCCACGAGACGGAGCCCAGCGGACGCCCCTACGCCGTGAAGATCGACGCCACCAATGGCGCGGACGGCAACCCCCGGCGCGGCTGGATGATCTACACACCCGCTGGCCGGTACCTCGGTTTCATCACCGAGACCACCGAGGACCGCGCCGGACGAAACCCGCTCGCGGCAGCCGGCGAGGCCCTGGAATTGTGCACCGTGCCCGCCACCGCCCGGTTTTACCAGACCTGCTTGCAGGAGCAGTACCCGCACGCCGGCTGACCAGCCTCCACCCCGGAGGCAGGTCAGCAAAGGGGCCGTTAGGCCCGGTTTGCTAGTAGGGCTCAATTGCATTCGAGCGCGACGGGACGCAGATTCGATCGCTCGCCCAGAACCCCACAGGGAGAGGCGCCAGCGACGCCGCTCGCGGCCCAATCCGCGTCCGCCGCGCCGCCGAGCGGCGCAGCCTGAATGCCTCGTCGCGTCGGCTTGGACCCCGACCGCCGACGAGGCCAGCCCACCCATCCCACACAGAAAGGGCAGCCCATGACGCTGACCAGCGACAGTCACCCGATCGACATCCCCGCGCGCTACCTGCGCATGCAGCTCGAAGCCGTGCCCGCCACACCCGCCGGAGGATGGGAGACGGGAGCCACCGAGCACGCCCGGAACCTTGCCGTCAGCCTGTGCGACGTTTTGAACGGCGCGACCTGGCAGGCAATCACCCGGTACCGCTAGGAGCCCCACCCCTTGGTAGAGCAGCGCTTTGACACCTTCGTCATGATCGACGGACGCCGCCTGGTCGCGGTGTCGCACCGGTGCCCACCCGGCACCGTGCGCGATCTATGGAACGTCCGCGTGAACGGGCGCGCGATCGGGCATCGGACGTTCCCCCACGAGGTACCGCACTCCGTCGAGGTCATCAGCCGCAGCGTCTGGCGACACCTGCACGGCATTGCCGTCGATGACTGCGACACTCCCGGCTGCCACGGCACCGCCACCATGGCCACCTGGGGCCACCAGTCGTGGTGCCACACCTGCGCAAAACGGTTCGCCCTCACCGGACAGTGAGCCTGACGACCACATCGGCCGCCCCACCACGACCCCGACCGAAGGCGTTCCATTCTCGACCTGCCCGACTTCCGGCGGCACGACGCACACGGCAATGGCATGAACCCGGCGGAGACCCTGCGCACCGCCGGGGACGCGAGCATCTGAACCATCGTTGCGCCATCCCCGCTTAGTAGGGTACAATTAAATGGTTGGAGCGAGGGACGGCAACCCGAACTCCGACCAGGAACCCACCGACCGACGAGAAGGAGCACGGCATGACCAGCATCGAGCGCGTCCGGATCCTGCACGGCCACACCAGCCCCGACACCGCCTACCAGGTCGACGACTACCCCTACAGCTACACGCTGCGCTGCACGATCCGCTACTGGATCGAGACGGCGACCAAGGGCGCCAAGAAGGGTGAGCAGCGATTCATGTCGCAGACCACCAACCCGAAGCGTCCGGGTGAGCCCTGGAACAAGCCCAAGGGCGACACCTACAACCTGATGCAGGTGATGTACCTCGACGGGAACGAACACGTCCAGACGTGGGGCGTCAGCGCGTACGGCATCTCGCCGGAGGGCGACGCGGTGTTCCGCCTCAAGGGCCTGTATGACCAGCTCACCGACGCGCAGCGCGCCGCGTACGACCAGCTGATCGCGATCGCCAAGCGGTACCCGGACAGCTGGCAGAGCTGGGAGAACAAGGTGACCGCTGTCGCCGAGTACCTGCGCGCAGGCGGGGGCGAGCCTGAGCCGGTCAACGGCGTGTGGATCTCCCCGGACGGCGAGCGGCACCACCTCGGCAGCGAGCGCGACACCGCCGCGTGCCTCGCCATCGCCCGCCAGCGCCTCTCCTCCTGACCCCTCGCGTCGCGCCCGGAGCACCCCGGGCGGCCGACCCCGGCCCGTCGCGGTCGGGGCGGGACCGGAGCGGCACGCGCCGCTGCGGGAGGCCGATCCGACGCGCATCGAGCGCGCCGAATCCGGACGAGGGGCGCTCACGCTCCCCCTCGCCTCCCCCGGCTACCGTGCCCGGCGCCGTCCGCTGCTCACCCCTAACCACCACGCCAGGAACCCATGAGGCCACACACCCCGGCGTCGGCCCCGGCAGCCGCCGAGCGTCGCCTGCCGTTCCGGCGCCCGCCTAGACGCACGGGATGCGCGAAGTACGCCCCACACCAGCGACCACCCGCAGACGAACTCAGCAGCCCGCCGGTAATCGGCCGAGCCCCGAACCATGAACTCCCACCGAAAGGGACACGCCATGCCCACGCCCCCACCCACGCCGCCCGCCAGCGCCCAACCCGACCCAGCAGGCCTGCACGTCGTCCACTACTCCGGGAGCATGAACGACGGCACGAACGCCAAAGTTCCCCCCGCTCGCCTGCCCGACGTCTCGGGTCGCTGGGCCGGCGCCACCGATGCCGAGCAAAAGATGCTAGTCGGACAGGCACACGCCGAGGCCATCGACGAGGACGGCGACCGCAACGCCCGCGAGTTCGACCGGGTCCAGTACGTCTACAACGAGGCGGTGGGCTACCGCGGCGAGGTTGCTGAACACGTCGACGCGCGCACGGTCAGCGTGGTCTTCTCGTTCCCCGCAGACGGCGTTGGCCGCTCAATGCCGATTCGCGACGAAGCAGGCCGCATCCGCATCTGCGAAACGGACGGCAACCGCGTCGGGTGGGCACGGCTGACCGAGTTCGAGTGGACCGACACACTGCCGTGAAATACATCGCTGGCTGCGACACTAGATAGCCGACTGTCTCACCGAATCCCGCGCGGTCGAATGTTCTCCTCTCCCGGCCGCCGGCTCTTTGATCAGCGCCGCCGAGGCGTACCGGCAGCTCGGCCATCCCGTTGGAGGTGACCAGTCCCAACCGAAGCCGGCCGGCCTGACCGCGACACAGCCCCTACCCCTGCCACCAGCACACGCCCAACCGCTACCATCGAAAACTCCTCGACCGGATCCTTCCGCGTCGGGGGTTCCTGAGGACGGCCGGGGCTTTGCCGGCCCTCGGCCGCAAGGCCAAGGGTTTAGCCCCGGCCATCCGCGGTATCGGGGCCGACCCCGCGAACGGGGGCACGATGGAGATCCGCACCGTCAACGGACACCGCGCCACCGACCGCGCGGGCGCCGCCGAGGTGCTGGGCCTCTCCACCCAGACCATCGGCCTGTACGCCTCGCCCAAACAACGACCCACCACCGGTTTCCCCGCACCCATCGAAACCGAGGATCGGCGCGACTGGTACACCCTCGACGACCTCGACGCCTACGCCGAAACCCAGCACCAACGCGCCACCTCACCCCGCCGGGCCCCCGCCTGGCTACGCGATGGCCACCCCGACGAGCTGCTTGCCGCCACCACCTTCCGCGCGGCCGCCAAGGTCTCGCAGGGCACCTGGAAGCGATACGTCCAGCTCTCCCGACCGGACTGGGACGCCGGCACCGACGGCTACCTACCCAAGCCCGACGACGAAGAGGACTACCGCGGCACCGGCAAGCTGTACTCCTGGACCCGCCACCGCATGATCCACTGGCTCGACAACCGCACCGGCGAACGCCACGGCGCCGGCCGTAAACCCGGCCCTACCCCCACCGTCGACGACGCAATCGCCGCCATCCACGCCGCAGACACCAAGATGACCGGCGCGACACTCGCCCAAGCCCTCGGCGTCAACCTCCGGTCAGCGCAGCGGCTCCTACGGCTGGCCCGCGAACGCCTCGCCGCCACACAACGCTAGCCGGCCAGGCCAGGCGAAGCCACGACCCGGTCGAGCTCTCCCCCTGGCCCTCCAACCTGGCGCCACATCCACACCCGCACGGCACCAGGAACAGTGCGCATCACATCACGCACGCGCCGGCAGCACTGGCAACGCGACGGCCTCCGCGATCGGCCTCCCCGCAAGCGCGAACAACCGATACGAACGCCCAGTCGCCGATTCGCAACCACACCCCAAATAGTGTATGATTAGAGTGTAAGCAGTTAGCGCGCAGCGACCTGAACGGAGACCCCTCCACCCATCCGCAACGACCAGACGACCGCATGACAGAAGACCGTTTCAGCTACCGGCCGCACGCACGCAGCGCCGACCGCAGCGAGGGCGCGGACCCTCTCCGCAGCCGACGCAGCACCTGCCCGCGCCCGACAGTGCGTGCCGGTCGAGCTGCCGCTCAGCCGCGGAGCTGGCACCGGACAGGTATGCGGTCACCGCCGATGTCGAACCAACCGATCCACGTGCCCGACTACGGAGCCGGCCGGACGGGCCAATGAAGATCCACGACCCGCCTTGCAGACCCTTCGCAGTGCTGCATGATTATAGGTCTTCGGCACTGCTAACACCCCCCGCATGGCGGCGATGCCGGACCCCACCAGCGTCGCTCACCCACCTGGCAAAGGACGTGACCGGCCGCCGCCTCTCACCCGCAGTCGCGCATCAGCCACCAGATCACCGAGGTGTTCCCCCTATGACCAGCCAGATCCACGACGATCGTGGCCCCACCCATCAGAGACCCGGCGCGGCCGTCACCGCGATCCGCAAGAACGACCGCATCACGATCCTCGACGCGAACACCGAGTACGCCATCGACATCGGCGTAGTCCACCCGCCGCGCCAAGACGGCACCGTCTACGTCTCCGGACGGAGGTTGAACAGCCGAGGCAAGCCGTACGCCACCTCGGCGATCGGATTGCACCTCGCCGGGCCGGCCGGTGACACCTGGGACTGGTACCACCTGCGTAAGCCCGTCCGGACCGAACGCACCGGCCGCCGCCGGATGATCATGGCCGAGGGCGACGGCAGCGCCGTGTACCGGACTGCTCGGCACTTCAACGCTAGCGCCACGATCACCGTCGCTCCCGACGCGAAGACGCAACCCGACATCTTCCTGCACCCGCGGCTCACGCTCACCGTCCACCCGGACGGCCAGTGGACGGTCGAACGGCGAGACCACGCAGGCGTCGGCGCCGAGCTGGTCATGCTGGCCACCGGTCACGTGGACGGCCCGCGATGATCGACCCCGCTGCTCTGTACCGACACTTCCGGGTCCGCGTGATCGCCACCAGCGCGATCGTGTGGGTGGCCGCGTGGGACACGCGGTACGACAAGACCGGCACGGGAGTGTGGGACTACCGGCCTTCACCGGCCGGTCACTACTTCCTCGCCCGGTCGCCGGTCCACACCCACCCGTGGGGATACCCGCTGCGGCTGGACGAGGTAGACCCCCTGCCCAACGGCAAAGGCATCTACCACCCCGACTCGCTCATGCACTTCTCGTTGAGCCTTGAGCGCAGCTATCCCGGCTCGTTCCGCGAGTTCTTCGAACATCAGGCCCTCACCATGCCCGACCTGGCACGAAAAGTCAGCTGGTACGCCGGGGAACGAATGCCGGAGTACGAGGCGCACATGGAGCGCCGGCTGACGCTCGACGAGCAGCCGGATCCGCGTCAGGCGGTCATCGCCGAGATGGACGCCTGGGCTGAACGCGACGCGCAGATCGCCGAGAGCGTGTTCGGTGGCCACCTACTTCGCGCTGCCGAGATCGACCAGGTGACGCGGGGCATGCCCGTGTTCAGCGGCTGCACCAGCGTCTACCTCGCCGAGTGCTATGGCGACCGCGTCCAGCACGTGATGGGCGTCGGCTGGTTCCTCGACCTGCCCGCCCCTGACGAGCCGGATCCGTGGGGTCCGGTGCTCGACGCGCCACTGCCTGACCAGGACTAACCCCCTGAGCCGTTGCCCGCGCCGCCCGGCGCGGGCAACGGCCCACCCTCGCCGCGCAAGAAGGGACCACCCATCCATGCGATCCATCGCCGACTTCAAACGAGCTGCCACCCCCGGTAGCCGCTGGATGTGCATCAACCGCACCTTTCCGATGGTGTCCGGGCTGCGCACCATCACCGCCGGTAAGACGGTGCTCCACTACGACGCCGTGAAGGCCGACGGGAAGACCGTCCGCAACGGCCGCCTGGAGTGGCCGAAGTCCACCGAGTGCCGTATCGACGGCGACAGCGTCCACTTCCTGCCCGGAGGATCCGACACCGACCGGATCTCGCACACCTGGACGCTGCTGCCCGACGACGCGCCCGCCGAGGCGCTGCGCCCACCGCGCTTCATCGCCGCCCACCCGCTCAACCACGACCACCAGGGCCCGAGCGACACCCCATGGTGCATCTTCGACACCGAACGCGCCCGGGTGGTCAGCACCGCCGGACCGGACGCCGACGGTGACGGTGACGGCGCCTACTTCGCGACCCAAGCCGATGCCGAGACAGCGATTGCGAAGCTCGCCCCGCCGGCTGACCCGGAGGGCACCACGGCCCACGGGTGGGGCGTTACCCCGCCGGCCGGCGATTGGGCGTACGAGGTCGACGACCCGGGGGTGGTTTACGGGGCGGGCCCGTGGCCGTTCCACTGGGAGGGGCGGCTGGCCAGCGTCCGGCTCGCCCCGAACACCGCCTACCAGTCGTGGAGCCACGAATACGTCACCGTGTGGCCCGGTCACGTCGCCGACCAGGCCAGCACGGATCTGAATCTGTACGTCCGGAAACAGGGCATGAACGCGATGATTTGGCGCTGCCACGGTGTCACGTTCGACCTGCTGGCGGGCACCTTCACCGTGCCGGACCGGTGCCCGCCCTCGCTGCGGGGGCAGGCTGAGGCGAAGGCACAGCGGATCCTTGACCTGATCGTCACGGCAAGGGCGGAACGCGACATGTACGTGCGGCCGTGGACTGCCCACGATCGGTACAACGCCGAGCAGGCCGCGCAGAACGGTAAAGAGCCGTGCGGCCGGGAGCGGCGCGAGCAGCCGCTGCCGGTAGCCGACCGCAGCCTCCCGACCGAGGTGCACACGGTGCGGCAGGGCGATGACTTCTGGCAGCGGGTCGGCCCGGACGAGTGGCTGAGCGCTTGCCGCGCCGGAGTGGGGCCGCGGCCGTGCTTCCACCGAGCCGACACCCCCACGATGCTCCTGTTCGGCCCGGCCACCACCGTGCCGAGCTGGCCGGTTGACGAGTTGCAGCGCATCGCCGCTGCGCTGGTCGGACAGCAGGTGACCATCCGTGCAGGAATCCCCGGCACCGGCGGCACGGTGCTGCACGTGCAGCAAGCCGAGGGTGGGTTCCTTTACGGGAAGGTCGAGCGTCCGGCACGCTGGGCGACCGGTTACCCCCTGGTCGCGGTGCACCTGACCGAAACCGGGCTGCTGCCCGACCGGCCACGCCCCGGTATGACCGACCGGGCCGGGCAGCCGATCGCCGTCGGCGACCTGGTCAACGAGTACACCAGCGGCCGGATCGGACCCGAGCCGGCAGGATGGCTCGTCGGCACGGTCCGGGTCGTCGCGGTGAACGAGCCCGAGGGGGTGCTCTTCACCGACCGGTACGCCGGCCGCGGCCTGGCCGAGGCGGTCGCGTTCCCCGCCGACGTCGAGCGCGTCGACCAGGCGGCCGCCGCCAAGTCGCAGGTGCAGATCGTCAGCAACGGCGTCACGGCGCCGCTGGTGCGGATCACGAAGACCGAGGCCCGCAAGCGGTGGGCCGCGAACGATTACGTGGCCGTCACCAACGACCGGTACGACGACGGGCACCCCGGTTTCGCGATGCTGCCCAGCGCGATGCTGGAGGACTTCCCGACGTTCGACGCGATGGTCGCCGCGTCCGTCGACGGGCGCCGCCCGTCGGCGCTGCACTTCTCGAAGCCCGACCCGGCCGTGCTCGACGGGGACGGCCTGGCGCTTGAAGCGAAGCGGGTCGTCCGGCAGTTCCAGCGGTACACCTCGGAGCAACGTGCGGACCGTGCAGCCTCGCGCGGGCTCGGGCACCGGCAGAAGGCGGCGCTCGGGGAGTGGTTCTACACGCACCCCGACCTGCCCGGCCTGGCGTTCGACAGCCGCAAGCGGGCCGCCGAGATCGCCCACAAGAAGAAGCTCGGCCAGCAGCCGGCAACGGGCGTGCAGGTGGTGTCCGGGCCGCACGCGCCCTCACCGACGGTTCGGCACTGCGACGTCGGCGGTGAGGCGTTGCCCGGCAACGCGCGGTGGTGGCTCGTGACGGCACCCGGCCGGGGATGGGAAGCCAACCACGGCGCTTCCTGCGCCACCCACATCAGCCTGACCGACGCAGCGTCCGCCGCCGAACCCGCGGCACGCAGCCCTCACGGCGACGCCGCAGCCGCCGCCGCAGCCGGACAGGCGGCCGACGACGAAATGCAGGACCCGCGGGGGCAGCTGCTCGACCAGATGGCGCTGGACCTACCCGCCCAGAGCTGACCCACCCGGGCGCCCGCGCCAAGGCACTGGCACGGGCCGCCCCCAGCACCACCGGTTCCCCACTTGATCGGAAGGACGCACCGTGCAGCGCAGTAAGTACCCGGTCCCGCCGACCACCGACGACTACCTCGTGCCCCGAGACACTGACCCCGACCTGACCGAGTGCGACGGGATCGTCGCCAACCATTCTGGCGGCAAAGATGGGCTGGCCACCGTCATCGTCACCGCAGCCCGGGCCAAGGCCGCCGGGGTGCTGGACCGCGTGGTCGTCCAGTACAACGACCTCGGCCGGGTGGTGTGGCCCAGCACCCGACAGGCCGACGCGGAACTCGCCGCCGCCGGCGTCACGCCGTGGCTTGTCGACGCGTTCGGGGACCGACCCGGCTGCCGGGACCTCGCCAAGGCGCACGCCGAGCACTTCGGGCTCCGGTTCGAGGTGCGCAGCAAGGACGGCCACGACCTGCTCGACGAGGTACAGCGGCGCGGGCAGTTCCCCGACGCGGCGCGCCGCTGGTGCACGGCGCGGCAGAAGCGCGAGCCGGGGCAGAAGTTCCTCACCGAGCTGACCCGCGAGCTGAACCTGGACCGGCCCGCGCGGATCCTCTACGTCTTCGGATTCCGTGCGCAGGAGTCGCCGAGCAGGGCGAAGAGGATCCCGTACGCGCTCAACACCGCGGCGTCGAACAAGACCCGCCGGCACGTCTGGGACTGGTACCCGGTGCACCACTGGACCGAAGAACAGGTGTGGGCGCAGATCCGGGAGTCCGGGCTGCCCTGGGCGTGGCCGTACGACGCCGGCATGAGCCGCCTGTCCTGTTCGCTGTGCGTACTCGGCTCGAAGAAGGACCTCCTCACCGCCGTACGGCTGCGCCCGGGGCTGGCTCGCGAGTACGCCCGGGTCGAGGCGGAGACCGGACACTCGTTCCAGCAGGCGCGCACAATCGCGTCGGTGCTCGCCGAAGCCGGGGTGAGCCGATGACGCAGCTCGCCCTCCTCGGTCGGGACATGCTGCCCGAGGCCCCTACGTTGTCGCCCTGGTGCTTGCGCTCCGAGATCGGGCACCGTCAGAAGTGGCAGCTCGCCCGCCCGGGTGAAGAGTTCGACGCCAGCAATTACACCGTCGAGCGGATCAAACGCGACGTCGCCGCCGGCTTTGTGATTCCCCGGCACTACGCCGGCTCCCACGTTGTCTGCTGGCAATCCTTCGGCCTCTACCGCGCCCACAAGCTGGTCGGGGTGGCGTCGTACTGCGTGACGAGCAAGAAGGCGCTGACCCACGCGTTCCCTGAACTCGAACCCGGCGATGAGGCGTTGGAGCTGGGCAGGCTGGTGGTGGCGGACCCCGAGCCCGGGAACACGGAAACCTGGTTCCTCGCCCGCTGCGAGGAGATGTTGCTCGCCTCCGGCGTGCACGCGGTCCTGTCGTTCGCCGACCCGGTGCCGCGCCTCGACGCCGACGGCGTGATCAAATTCAAGAGCCACGTCGGGTTCGTGTACCAGGGCGGCAACTTCTTCATCGCCGGCCGCAGCGCCAGACGCACACTCTGGCTCCTGCCCAACGGCACGGTCCTCAACGGGATCACAATGCAGAAGATCCGCCAGCAGGACGCGGGCCACGAGGCCGCCGAGAAATTACTCATCTCGCTCGGGGCGCAGCCGATCCGGGCCGGACAGGATCCCGCCGCATGGCTGCGCGAAGTCCGCGACGACCCGGCAGCCGGGATTCGACTACTGCGCCACGGCGGTTGCCACCGCTACGTCAAACCGCTCGGCCGCACGAAGCGCGACCGCAAGCAGATCAAGATCAATCGGAAGTTGCGCCCGGACTGGGCCAAGCTCGCCAAGAACGCTCCACTGCCGTTCGGCCCCTACCCCAAGCAGCCCGACGCGCTTGCACTGGCGGCATGAGCGCCCCGCGCGCCGGGGCGGACACGCCCCGCACCACAGACGCAGGTGCGGTCGGTGGATCACGTCGACGCCACGCCACGCGGGTCGGGCAGGGGGCACCCGCACTTCACACCGCCGCTCCAATGCTGTATGATTGTAGTAGAACGGCGAGGTTGGCAGCCCTCGCCCTCCACCAACAACCTGGAGGTCCCACGACCATGCTGTCCGCGGCAACCGCGCGCGCCATCGGCGAAGCCCTCATCGACACCGAACGCGCAGCCGAACAAGCCGGATGGGACGCCCCGCCCCAGTTGCTCGCCATGTTCATCCGACCCGGCACCACCATCGAGATCGCCCCAGTCCCCCTGCACCCGGCGACCTGGCGCGACAGCAACCCCGCACAGACCGGCCCGTACATCCCGGCCACCGCCATCCTGGACGCGCTCACCGCCTACTTCACCGCCACCCGGACGCCGGACTGGCTGCGCACGTGGCTGCGCGACGAAGGCCGGACGCCCGTCGGCTTCGCGTTCCTCTGCGAGGGATGGTCAAGCCCCCGCACCGCCGGCTACCGCCACGGCGGGATCCGACTGTTCCCGTACTACGAGGACGACATGGTGCGAAGCCTGAGCGCGTTCGACACCGACGGCCGCTACTACCACGTGCTTCGACGGCGGGGGGCCGATACCGCGTCGGCGAGCACCGACGACGACCCGGCGCCGCTGATCCGGCAGACCATGCTCGGATCCTGCCTCTACCGACTGCGGCACCTCGCCTTGCCCGCGTAGCCGACGCCCGACAGCACGGACCGCCCGTGCCCCGTCCACCGCCTCCGCCGAGGGACGGGGCCGGCCGGAGCCCTCCAACCAGTGGGCCGCGCCAGCCCTGAGACGACGCGGCCACGGCTCACACAGAACGGCAGCGCACCATGTCCGACAACAAAGTCTGGAGCGCCGCCTACGGCGCGCCCGTCGTCTACGGGCCCGACGATCCGTGGTGGCACGACCAGCAGGGCGACGACGACGAACCGAACCCGAGTCACAGCACCGCGGTGGTGCTCGGAGACATCTGCAACGCCGGCGGCGTCGTCCTGTACGACACCCCCGCCGCTCTTCGCCGCTACCTCCACGACGCCTTGCGACTCATCGACCTGGCAGAGACGACACCACCACCTACCGGGGTCATCAACGGCAGCGACGACCAGCCAACCGTCACCGACAAAGAGCCCCAGCCCTGACGAGCCAGAGGACGCCCCGTGCCTGAGCGCCGGCCCCTGTACCCCGACATCGATCAACGAGACGACTGAATACCCCATCCGAATCCTGCGCGCCGCCGACAACAAAAATCCCGCCGGAATCGTCCTCTTCGAAGGCCTCACCCGCTTCCGACTGACGCCACTACCCCGAGTCCGCAGCATCCCCGGACCCCGGTACGAAGTCACACCACTCGCCTACGACCGTGACCAGGGCTGGCAGTTCCCCACCGACTACCACAACGGCAGCGAAATGATCCACGACTGCCGTGACATCATCTGCATATTCCTCGACCGCTACCGCGACCCGAGCAAGCCGTACGGCCCAGACGGACCCACCGCCCGCGAAGCCCTAGAGATGAGCGTGGACACCTTCCTCCTACAGAACGGACTCAACGGCATCGAGTGGCAATAGCAGCGAGCAGCGCCGCGCCGGCAGACACGGAATCAAGCAGCAGCGTCTTCAGCGCGCAAAACCACAACCCCTGCTATTCCTCGGTTCGTGGTGGTGGCGACCGTTGCTCCCGCGAGCACCGGGCGGTCCGGACGCTCGCTGCGCTCGCCCCGAGTCCGGCCCGCCCTGCCGACTCCGCGTCCAGTCACCCTCGCGCCTCAAGGCCGGCGCAGGGCCAAGACATTGCCGGAGCGGCCTACGGCCGCGCTGCCCTACCCCTTTTCGGCCGCCGGCTGCGCCGGGATTATCGGTATCGAACGTCGGAAGTAAAATCCGCCACGGGCTCAGAAAACATCATGCACAAACCGCATGATCTTTTCCTCGAAACCCCCGCGTCGGATTTGACTGCCGCCGCCCGACACCTGGGCGAGCGAGCTCGCCCCCGGCGGCCAAAAAAGGGGTTGGGCCGTGACGTGACGGAAACGTCCAGGTGATCGCGGCCGGCACGGTCCGCCGAGTGATCTTGACGAAAACCGTCCCAGGGAAATAGGTCCCAAGTGGACAGCTCAACCCTTAATGTTGTATGATTATAGATGTGAGGGAGGGGATAGCAGCCCCCAACCACACAACCAACAACCCCACAACGAAGGGCACCCACCAGTCATGACCACCCTCGCACTCCCGGACGTCAACCAGCAGTTCGCCGCCGAGAGGATCGCGCAGATCAACCGGGCCGCCGACAAGCAGGCCGGCATCGACGCTCAGATCGCTGACGGCAAGCTGCGCAGCCTCGGTAACGGCCGCTACTTGGTCACCGATCCGGATAGCTGGGATAACGGCGAAGTCCTCACCATGAACCAGGGCGAGTTGCTGCCCGAACACGGCCTGGACGAGACCACCGGGCAGGTCGCTCTCTACACCACCACGCCCGCGTGGCACGCGCTCGGCAACGTGGTCCCCGGCGGCACGACCGACATCGACAAGGTGCTCACCCTCGGCGGTATCAACTTCCCCGTCAGCCGCCGCCCCGTGCTCTACCAGGCCAACCCGACCGATCAGCCCCGCATCGTGCCGGACCAGTTCGTCAACATCCGCGAGGACACCAACGCCGCTCTCGGCGTGGTCGGAGCCCGCTACGAGGTGCTCCAGAACCGGCAGGGCTTCGAGTTCCTTCAGGACCTCGTGGACGACTACGACGTCACCTGGGAGTCCGCCGGCGCGCTGCGCGACGGCCGCAAGGTCTTCATCACCATGCGTCTGCCGCAAACCGTCAGCGTCGACGTCGAGGGCATCAACGACACGATCGTGCCGTTCATCGTCGCTCTCAACAGCCACGACGGATCCAGCCTCTTCCAGGTCGTGGCGACCCCGTGGCGGGTCGAGTGCGGCAACACCGAACGATTCTCCGTCCGAGACGCGCTCACCCGTTGGGGCGTCCGCCACACCCGCAACGCCCGCGACCGCATCGAAGAGGCCCGCCGCACCCTGCGCCTGTCGGTCGACTACTTCGACCAGTTCGCCGCGGAAGAGGAATCCCTCGCCCGCACCGATCTCGCCATCGACGAGTTTCACAAGGTGATCGGCGACCTGTGGGCAACCCCCGACGAGGACGCGCCCGTCCGCACGCGCAACAAGCACGCCAAGCGGGTGGAGATCCTGACGGACCTCTACGACACCAACGCCGCCCGCCTGGGCCGCACCGCCTACGCCGCCGAGCGCGCCATCACCGAGTTCGCCGACTGGAAAACCGCCATCCGGCCCACCGGATCCCTGCGCGGCAACAACCTCGCCGCCCGCGCGACCGCCGTCATGGAAGGCAGCGCCGACGAGCTGAAGAGCAAGGCCCACCGCCGCCTGCTCACCCTCACCCACCGCTGACCCCACCGGGGGCGGGCACCGAGCATTCGGCGCCCGCCCCTCGCGGCCCGAGACCGCGTCGGGGCGCATCGAGCACGCCGACCCGGGCTGCCGCGCCCGCACCTCACGGCCGCACCCACGCGCAGGAGGGGACCATGCAGAAACCCATCGGACTTCCCCACGGCGTACGCCTACCCCGCACCTTCACCGAAACCGACGCCCGCGACGTGTTCTCCGCCTTCGCCCGCGCCTACGGCTGGACGGGCTACCTGATCGGCCGCGCCGAAGTACAGGCCCGGATCAGCCCCCTCAGCCTCACCGACGCCGAATGGCAACGTCTGCACACCAGCGACGACTGGAACCGCGTCAACGCCACCGCAAGCCGCGCCATCGACCACGCCGACGCCATCGGACACGCCCTACGACAGGCCGGATTCGGCTGCACCACCTGCACCTCAATCGTCACCGGCCCGCCCGCAGCAACCTGGCGACGGTGCCCACGTTGCCTCGCAACCACCACCCTGACCGAGCTGCAACACCAACCCTGCCCCGCCGCCGACCCGCCCGCCGCCCACACCTGGGACGCCGGACGATGCAGCGCCTGCACCATGCCCGCCCCGACACCCCGCCTCACCGCTGTGCCCGACGCCGCCTAACCACCGGGGGACACCGGCGGTTGCCGGTGTCCCCCGGCCCGACGCTCAGCGGTCCGAACAGCAGGAGACCCGATGGCCAGCCAGCCACACCAACCCATTTCCGGCGTCCTGGACGACCTCACCCACGCCCTACCGCTCATCGGCCGGCACTTGACCGCACCCGCTGTCATCGGCACCGGCGACCAGGCCACGCCAGTCGTCGCCATCACCGGACCACACACCACGATCACCGTCGAGCGTGGCCCCGAAACCAGCCACCGAATCACCATCGACATCCACACAGCGCGCGCCGCCTGACCGCCAGTCGGATTCCCCCTGGGACTCCCCCGATCTGCTCCCCCGATCCACGGCACGGCCACCGCGACTCCCACGAGCACCAGCCGGCTCGGATGCTCGCCGCACCTGTCACCCGTCCGGGCCGGCTGCCACCCGCGTGCGCAGTCGCCCTGGTGCCTCAAGGCCGGCACAGGGCCAAGACATTGACCGGAGCGGCCTACGGCCGCGCTGCCTAACCCTGCACGGCCGCCGGCTGCGCCGGCGACCAGCCCCCGTCAACTCCTGCCCTGACCGCCAGGGACGCACCCGCAGTTTCCCAGCACAGAAAGGACCTCCACAGTCATGCGAACCATCGCCGATTTCCGACGCGCCGCCGTACCCGACAGCATCTGGTTGTGCATCAACCGGCGTCTCATCGGCGGGTGCCACGTCGTCGGGTTCAACTCGGCGGCCGGTGTGCTGTTCACCGACCGGTACGCCGAGCACGGCCAACCCGAAGCGGTCGCGTTCCCGGCCGACGTGGAAGTGGTCGACCGCACGTCGTCCACCACAGTCCACCCGCACGGCATCACCGCCCGGGTGTACCGCATCACCAAGACAGAAGCCCGGCGCCGCTGGCACCTCGGCCAGTACGTCGCGGTCAGCAACGAACGCCACGACGACGGCACACGCGGATACGCGATGCGCCCCGGGCACTACCGCGAGCGGTTCCCCACGTTCGACGCGATGGTCGAGGCGTCTACAGACACCCGGCGGCCAACGGCGGTCCACTTCTCCAAGCCCCTCCCGATGTTCGACCTCGTCGCAGACGCAAGCGCGGCCGAATCCACCGACGGGCGATTCTGGATCCGCGTCGCCGTCGACGCGTGGCTGTGGATACACCCCGACGCCACCGGGCGGCCCTGCCGGCATACCCACGACACGGCCACGATGCTTCAGTCCGGCGACCTGCGGGCAGTCAACACCCACCACACCCCGGCCGACTGCGAACGCGTCACCGCCGAACTCATCGGCGGGGACCTCACCATCACCGGCACCCCCGCCGGCACGGTCCAAATGAACGTCGCGGACAACACGGGCGGGTTCCTCACCGGCATCGCCGAGCGGATCGGTCCGTTCACCGTTCACCTTCTCCGCACCAGCCTCACGCGGCCCTGCAACACCCGCACCGGCAAGCCGGACCCGCGCGCGGCGGAGCCACCCGCCACCACCGACATAACGCCCCGCCACTAATCGACCTGTCACAGCTGACAACCACCGCACCCGCACGCAGCAACCGTCGGCCGCCTCCGCCGCTGAGCCTTCAGCCCGTTTTGGTTCCCCGGTTCGTGGTGGTGGCGACCGTTGCTCCCGCGAGCACCGGGCGGTCCGGACGCTCGCTGCGCTCGCCCCGAGTCCGGCCCGCCCTGCCGACTCCGCGTCCAGTCACCCTCGCGCCTCAAGGCCGGCGCAGGGCCAAGACATTGCCGGAGCGGCCTACGGCCGCGCTGCCCTACCCCTTTTCGGCCGCCGGCTGCGCCGGGATTATCGGTATCGAACGTCGGAAGTAAAATCCGCCACGGGCTCAGAAAACATCATGCACAAACCGCATGATCTTTTCCTCGAAACCCCCGCGTCGGATTTGACTGCCGCCGCCCGACACCTGGGCGAGCGAGCTCGCCCCCGGCGGCCAAAAAAGGGGTTGGGCCGTGACGGGACGAACACGTCCAGGTGATCGCGGCCGGCACGGCCCGCCGGGCGATCTTGGGTCAAAACCATTCGCGGAGAAATGGCTCCCAGATAGACAGCTCAACCCTTAATGCTGTATGATTATAGATGTGAGGGAGGGGACGGCAGCCCCCAACCACACAACCAACAACCCCACAACGAAAGGCAGCACGATGGGCGAAACTCCCGCCACCTACGAACAAGCCGACCGCGTCGCCAAGCTCACCCGCGAAGTCCGTGCCCGTCACCTCGCGCACCTGCGCCTCACGACCGAGGCGATGCGCGACATCCTCCGCATCGAGGACAACCACGAGCGCAACCGACGCACCGTCGTGATCTTCCTGCACCTGGTCCTCAGCAAGACCCACCCGGTCACCCCCGAGTGCGCGAACCAGATCATCACCGCCGCCGCCTACGAGGTGAACGGCATCGACTGGGCAGCCACCGAATACACGGTCCGTTGGATTGACAGCGGACGGTTCTACCTCGACACCATGAGCGGAGGGGCGGGCTTCTGTATGCCCGTCAACCTCACCGCCGACCCGGTCAACATCGAGCAGCACCCGAACGTCTACCTCGCCCCGGTGAGCAAGGGCTGACACGCAACCGCCAGCGGCGGCCGGACAGATTCCGCGCCCCGGCCGCCGCTGGCGACGCCTGCCAAATCCCCTCACGCGCCCGGCCATTTTTCGCCGACGACGCGCCCAGGTGCCCTCACCGGAAGGCCCCGCCATGCTCGTTTACACCCTCGCCACGTTCAATGTCGCCCTGACCCTCGCTGTGCTTCTGCTCGCACGCCATCAGCACCGCGTCCTGACCACGCTTCACACCCGGTTGACCATCGCCGAATACCGCGCCAGCCACGACGACCTCACCGGGCTACTGAACCGACGCGCCATCCTCGCGCACCTGCAAACCCAGCTCGACGCCAGCCGCCCAGTCACCATCGCCGTGCTCGACTTCGACGACTTCAAAGCCATCAACGACAACCACGGCCACGACGCCGGAGACAAAGCGCTCATTGAAGCCGCCCGCCAGCTCAAAGCGCTACCCATGACCGCCGGTCGCCTCGGTGGCGATGAATTCCTCATGGTGACCACGGCCGACCCCCGCACCGGGTCCGCTCACGCCGTCGCCGCGCAAGCCGCAATAGCGAGCGCCTGCATCGACGCCGCCGGCCGCACCGTCCGACTGGCCGTGACCGCAGGTGTGGCCCACGCCCCCGCCGGCATCAGCCTCCCGGACCTCATGCGCCGCGCCGACCGCGCGATGTACGCAGCCAAGCGCACCGGCGAACCGCTCCAGACCTACCACGACGAGATCCCCGACGTGCCGGCCCCCGGCCCCCAGCACCACCGCCGCACCTACCGCCGCTAACCCACGCCGGGCCGGTGGCCGGGCAACCCCCACCCGACCACCGGCCCCACCCGTAGAGGAGTCCGGATGACCGCGCTCACCGCACCGACGATGAAGCTACGCACCCTGCCCGCCACCGACCGGCGACGCGACGTCTACACCCTGCTCGACGGCGCGACCCGCACCGTTTCCGTCGCGCTGGCCCGGCTCGACCTGTGCGACCACGTCCCGGCATGGCCAGCCGACCCCGAAGCGACGGCCTACCCGCCGCGCACGGTCCGAGCCGCCGCCGCCCAAATCGCCCAACACGCACGCGACGACCGATGCGACCGATGCGTCACCCGCCACCACCAGATGCGCGCCGCCGCCCGACTCGCCGAACTCTGGTTGGACCTGTGGCGCGCGTGCATCCGCTACATCACCCAGCCCCAGCGCTTCCCGTTCCACCGCACACAGCGCGCCGCCGCATGGCTGGCCGACTACGTCGCATGGGTCATCACCGGGCGACCGCACTACCTCCTAGGCCAACCCGCCTAGCCCCGGTGCCCGGCCGGCATCCCACCGGCCGGGCACCGCACGCGGGACGCGTCGACGCGCATCGAGCACGCCACCGCCGGCTGCCGCTCCCGCCCCTCACCCTGCACACCTCAAACAGACCCATCACCAAGCCGCCCGGAAGGCCCCAATGCATCCGCACATCCGCCACCCCCGCGACCCACGCCAATCCGTCTGTGGCATACCCGCCACAGACGTACAGCGATGGGAGACCGAGCACCCGCCACGCAGCTACTACACCTGCGAGGACTGCTACACCCTCCTACCCGAGGCAACCCGACCCGACGACGCCACCCACCCAACCGGCGACGCCACGCTCATCGACACCCTGCGCCAAATCGTCGCCAACCGCCAACACGCCAAGATCAACGGCGTCATCGTCGACATCTGGTCGGCCAGCGTCACCGTCCTCATCTGGGACAACATCCGCGACGACAAACGGCAAAGACTCCTCACCCTGCCATCACACGAACTGATCCTTCGTTGCGTCGCCATTTACACCCACCTCAACGCAAAGACCAACAACCAATGACCGACGACCAGCGACGGCAGCGGTTCGTCTTCGGGCCGTGGGTGTTCGACATCAGCGCCGCACTAACGCTGATTGCCGCGCGACCGCGCGACGCCCAACCCCTCAACGTCACCGCCTGGGCGAACGCCTACGGCCTGCACCACCTCGACAACCCGAACCCCTGGGCAACCAACCTCATCGGCCCAACCACCAACACCCTCCACCGGGCCTACGCCATGACCACCGACCTCACCACACCAGTGATCGTGTGTCAGATCCCCATCACCGGACAGCAGCCCGCCCCGCTGCTCATCGACGGGACACACCGGCTCTACCGCGCATGGCGCGAACAGGTGCCGCAGCTCCCCGCCTACCTGCTCACCCCAGCAGAGACCCAACAGATCCAGACACCGCGCTAACCCTGCCTCACCGGTCCACCGCCCCGGCCCCGAACACGCTCCTGAACGCCTACCCCACGCAGCGCCCGGCCGCCGACAAAGCGGCCGGGACAGCGCACCCCAGGCGTCACCGACGCGCATCGAGCGCGCCGCTGCCGGCTGCCGCACACCTCACCCAGTGCCGCACCCCGCAGCGCAAACCCTCGCACCGCATGAGAGGCATCCGCATGAGATTGACCCGCCCTGAACTCGTCATGATCGCCCATGTCTGCGACGACTGGGCACCCAACTATTTCCACAACCCGATCCACGGCGGCAAGGACGCGGCCGTCCGCTACATCGCAGACCACCACCTTGACGGATTGCTCATGAAATACGGTCGCCCCAAGATCTGGGATGCCGTTGCCGCTCACCTCGACGCCAACCCCGACATACTCACCGCGCCACGCACCACCAGCGCCGAACGCAGCGCCCGCGAGCACGCCCGCAATACCCGCGCAAACAACTTCCTCAGCGCGGCGCTGCACCACCACCAGGCCGCCCAGCCGTACGAAGCGCTGTCGCTCATCGATCGCGCGGAATTGGCCTCGCCCACCTTCAAGGACTTCACCCAGTACCGACGCGCCGTACGCAGGAAGCCACCGCTCTTAACCCCGACCGACCTCACCGGAACCAACCTGCGCCACCGCGCCATGCTGCCGCTGGCTGACCCACATCCGGGGCCGCCCGTCATGTATCACGGCAGCCAGGCCAGGGGACGGGTTCACCCCGGCCATTTGGTCATCGAAGGTGACTGGCCCGCCGCCATCCCCGAGCACTGCACCGCCACCGACGACGAACTCATGGAATGGATAGGCGAAGGGACGGTTCGCGTCTGCACCGGATGCGGACTCGACTGGACCTAACCATGGTGCCCGCAACGCTGGCCCCACCAACTCAGGACAGAGCGCCGCGCGAGACATCACCAGCGGAAGCCGGCCTGGCACTTCCGGGCACCGGGACAGCCGTGCGCCGACGACGAGGCACCAACTCGCCCAGCTCAGCGATTCGGGCGCGCACCGCAGCGCCATCCGCGCTCCGCCGATATGCCCTCACCCGCGCCACGTCCACGCCGGTCAAGTCCGCCGCCAGGCCGTCATCGCGCAGCACCGTCGCCAGGACCGCCACGGCCAATTCGTGTGCCGCCGCAGCCGTCCCGACTTCCTGATCCAGGCGCGCGACGACCTCACGCCGACGCCGCTCCGCGTCCTGGACCGTCCCGGCAGCCTGCTCGACCGCCCGCACCGCGCGCAGCTCCAATTCCTGCCGCCGCCGCAGCGCCCGAGTCGCGTCATTCCCCGTTTTGCTTGCCATTCCCCGACCGTAGCGACCACCCGGACCAACCCACCAGATAACGCACCAGGCCAATTCGTCTATTCGTTCGATGCTGGCCGCAGTTCGTCATCTTCCCCGACCGGTCGTTCATCCTCAGCCACGCACTCTGCGGCCTGCCTAAACGGCTAGCGCTTCGTTTCTTGCTCGCTTACGGGGGATACACCCCCTTGCATTCTCGGCCACCGTCCGATTAGTTGATCTTCTACGGTCGAGTCATGTTGTCCGTCACGCGCATCTCGCCCGGCGACGGCTACCGCTACGTGATGGAGCAGGTGGCCGCTGGCCGCCATGACCTGCGACCACTGGGAGATGGAGGGCCGACGCCCTACTACGTCAACGACACCGCGCGGGGGGAGAGCCCCGGCTGGTGGGCCGGTGACGGCGCCGCCGTCCTTGGCGTCTCCGGCTGGGTGAACGAGCGGCAAATGCGGTATCTCATTGGCCAAGGACGGCACCCGATTGCCGGTTATCGGCTCGGGCAGAAGTGGCGGATCTACGCGCCGATGACCGACGAGTACCGCGAAGAGGCAGTCCGGCGGGCGTTGGCGCACCTGCCCGCCGACGCCACGGTGGAGCAGCGCGACAAGGTATGGCACGACATCATGAACGCGCCCGAGCGGCGGGCCGTATCCGCATACGACGTCACCGTCTCCCCCGTCAAATCCGTATCGCTGCTATGGGCGTTCGGCGACGACGCCGTCAAGCAGGACGTTATGGCCGCGCACCACGCCGGCGTGCGGTCACTCCTCGATCACCTCCAGCGCCACGGTGCGTTCGCCCGCGCCGGCGCGGGCGGCGTCCGCCAACTCGACACCGCAGGGCTGGCGGCATTGGTCTTCGACCACCGGATGAGCCGCGAGCGCGACCCGCAGCTGCACTCGCACGTCGTCGTCTCCAGCAAGGTCCAGACGGTAACCGCGGACGGCGACCCGCAGTGGCTGGCCCTCGACGGCAAGGCCTTCTACCGCGCGACGGTCGGCGCCCGGGTCGCCTACGAACGCGCGGTGGAAGTCGAACTTCACCGCCGCCTTGGGGTTACCTTCGGCGCCCGTGATGACTCGGGGATCCGCGAAATCGCCGGTTTCAGCGACGCGTCGCTGCGCCACTACGGCAAGCGCCGCGGCGCGATCACCGAGGAGATGAACCGCCGCACCGACAGGCAAGCACCGGCGACACGATCAGTGGCCGCGCAGTGGCGCCGTCGCGCGCAGGACGCGACGTTGCGGACCCGCCGACCGCACAAGGGCGCCGAGTCCACCCAGCAGGCCGTGCAGCGCTGGCACGCTGAGGACCGCGCTGCGCGGCTCGACACCGCCGGGCAAGTACGCGGCGTCCTCACTGACGCCGCCCGTGACGACACCGCCGTCACCGCGCGGCGGATCCTTCGCCGCGCGTCCCGACTACACCCCGACGGCGTCGACGAAGCAGCGCTCCGTGCGGTCGCCGCGCAGCTCGGTGTCCCCGCCACCGACCACGACCGCGTCATCGACGCGGCCGTGCGTGCCGATGTGCGCCTCGCTCTCGCTCGCGCTCTGCGTAACCTCGGCCGCGAGCGGGCCGTTTTTGGCCGCGAGCACCTTGAGCTGGCCATCGGCCGGGTCCTCGACATCACCCCCGGCCATTCACCGGAGGCGGACTGGCAGCGGGTGCAAACGCTCGCCGGCCGGGCCATCGCCGATGGTCTGGGTGGGCTGCGCGTGCTCACACCGCCAGCGCTCGTGCAGTGGGGGCCGAGCCTGCTGCGCGGCAGCGACCGGCACAGCGAATACACCCGGCACCGCGACCTGCAGATGACCACTCACACGGTCCTCGCCGCCGAGAAGGAAGTCCTCACCTACGCCGGCCGCCGCGGAGCCATCCCCGCTTCAGCGGCAGCGATCACCTCCGCGACAGCGGCCCTGCGGTTGTCTCCCGAGAAGGAGGCGGCGCTGCGCTGGCTCGTCGGCGACGACCGGCGGGTCACCGGCGTCGTCGGACCGGCCGGCACCGGCAAGACCTACCTGCAACGCGCCGTCGTCACCGCCGCACGCGACAGCGGTGTGCCGGTGCTCGGCCTCACCGTCGGACAGTCCGCAGCCCAACTGCTCGCCGACGCCACCGCCGCGCCCGGGCAGGTGCTACGGACCGAGAACATCGCCCGGTGGTTGCACGCCCAACACCGGCCGCCACCCGGCGCCAACGCCACGGACTGGCAGTTCCGACCCGGGCAATGGCTCATCATCGACGAGGCATCACAGGTCTCCAGCCACGACCTCGCCCGCCTCGTTACCCACCTCGACAAGGTCAACGGCAAACTCATCCTCGTCGGTGACCCCGAGCAGATCTCCGCGATCGGGCCCGGCGGGTTGTTCCGCTACCTCGACAGCCTCGGCACCACCACCCACCTCACCGCGGTCCACCGCTTCACCCAACCGTGGGAAGGAGCCGCGTCGCTGCGCTTGCGCGGCGGCGACCTCACCGTCCTGGCCGAATACGACCGCCGGGGCCGGTTCATCGGCGGGCACCGGGCGCAGCTCGTCGGCCAGATGCTGGACCGGTGGGCAGGCGACATGGCCAGCGGTCTGCCCAGCATGATGCTCGTCGAAACCGGCGACGAAGCCGCCGATATCGCCCGTCGTGCCCGCGGCATCCTCATCCACGCCGGCCTCGTCCGCGCCGGCCCCGCCGTGCGCCTGCGTGACGGCAACCACGCCAGCGTCGGCGACATCATCGTCACCCGCCGCAACGACCGGCGCATCGCCGTTGGCGGCACGTTCGTCGCCAACCGCGACCGATGGCGCGTCAACGCCGTCACCCGCAGCGGCCAGGTGCAAGTCACCAACCTGCGCACCGCGACGACCACCGTGCTGCCCGCCGCGTACATCGCGCAGCACGTCCAACTCGCCTACGCCCTCACCGTCGACTCCGTTCAAGGCCAGACCGTGCACACCACCCGCGCGCTCGTCGACGACAACACCTCCCTGGCCCGCCTCTACGTCATGCTCACCCGCGGAACGACCCTCAACGAGGCGTACATCGTCACCGACGATCACCCTCGCGAAGGAACCCCACCGCAGCCACCCACCGCCCGCGTCGCCATCCTGGCCGACATCATGCGCCGCGCCACACCCGACCGCTCCGCCACCGAAACCGAACAACAACTCTGGGCCGACGTCGACGCCCTGCACGCCTGGGCACCCATCTACGACGACCTGTCCGCCCGCGCCCGCATCCCCGAATACCTCGCCATCGTCCGGCAGATCAGCGGACGGCAGCTAGCCGACCGGCTCGCCCGAGACCTCGCGCTGCCCGCGCTCATCGCCCGCCTCACCACCCTGCACGAAGCCGGCCACGACCCCACCGACGTCCTGCGCCGCGCCATCCGCCCCCGCGAAATTGACTCCGCCGACGACATAGCCGCAGTGCTGTCCTGGCGCATCGACCGCATCATCGGCCGCGCCACCGCCGACCCCACCATCGCCACCACACCGGAACTCGCCGCGACCTACACCGAACGCATGCCCGCCAGCCTCACCGGCGACATCGGAGACGCCCTGCGCCAGGTCGCCAACATCTGCGACCGCCGCGTCCGCGCCCTAGCCAATCTCGCCGCCGATCAGCAACCCGCCTGGGCCCGCGCCCTGGGACACGTCCCCAACGACGCAGCCGGCCGCGACCAATGGCTAGCCCGCGCCGAGGTCGTCATCACCTACCGCGACCGGCACCAACTCACCAGCGAACACCCCATCGGTCCCGAACCGTCCACCAGTGACATCGCCCGGTGGAACGCCTGGCACCGCGCCCGCGTCGTCGTCGGCACCGCCACCCTCACCGGCCACCTCACCACCACCGACGACCAAGAACTCACACGCCTGATCACCGCGCAACGCACCGCCGACGCCGCGGCACCGCCCTACGTCGCCGACCAGCTACGCGACGCGCACCTCACCCTCACCGACACCGAGCAGCGCCACCACGACCTCGCGCTCCTCCTCACCGCCGTCGACGCCGCCGGCCAACGCGCCACCGCCCACGCACAACAGCTGCGCCCCCGCTGGTGGCAACGCGGGCCATCGCGCACCCGGACCCTCAACACCCAGCACGAAACCCAACAGCGGATCGACGCCGCCACCGGTCGGGCTGCCAGTCTGCGAGCGAAGTTGACCAGCTTGCGCGAGGTCATCGACCAGCGCCAGGCGCGGGTCACCGACCTCGAGTCCCAGCACCGCACCTGGAGCCGCTGGTACACCAGCGCCCTGCCCACCCGCTACGCCGGACTCGCCGCCGCAGCCGAACAAGCCCGCCGCACCACAACCCGCCGCACCACCCTGGCCGACGCCATCGCCACCACCACCGCACGAGTCCGAGCGATCGACGAAACCCGCCCGCAGCCACAAACCACACCGATCACCGGGAGCCTGCCCCAGCACGCCGCCGCCCGGGAACGCACTACCGCCCGTGACCTGGGGACCTCAGAGGGAGCGGAGATTGACTAATGGCCACTCACCCGAGCGCGTTCGTCGACGAGTCCTGGTTCCAGCACAAGCACTCCCCTGGCGCCTACCTGATGGCCGCCGTCATCATCGACCACGACAGCGTTCCCGCCGCAGAGACCGCCGCGACAGAAGCCGCCGGCATCCACGATGGCTACCATTCCACCGCGCTCTACCACCGCGGACACGTCGGCACCATCGAAGCGATGCTCGACGTCGTCGCCGAACACTCTGGCTGGTCCGTCGTCTCCGCCCAAGTACCCATCAACCCAGGCAACATGGCCGCCGTACCGAACAACCCACGCCACGTACACGCACACCTGGAAGGCCAGCGGGAGCACGCCCGACAACTCAGCCTGGAACGGCTCCTGCGCTACCTCAACGGCCAACGAGTCCGCGACGTCTACCTGGAAACCCGGGGCAGCCCTGCAGAGTGGCGCGACGCTCGGGAGACCGGCAGCCGGCTGCCCAGCATCGACCGCAACGACATCCGGGCCTACCGCCGGCTCCTCGATCAAGGAGCCATCAGCCACCGCATGCGACTCGTCCACGTCGAAGGTCGCACCGACCCCGGACTCTGGATGGCCGATGCCGTCGCGTGGTCCGCAGGCCGCGCCATCCGCACCGACGAACCGCAATGGTGGAACCGAATCGGCGATGTCGCCACCATCCTCGAAGCGAGCACCGGTACCGAACTTCGCCTCAACGAGAGAGGGGCCGCTCCACCAGATGGCGAACGCGACCCCCACAACCTGAGCCAAAGCGCCCAGACCATGTCCTCACCCATATTGTACTCCGCCTCGCCAGAGGACCACCAGGTCGGTGCCATCCTCACAAGCCTCGTCGCACAGGCCGAACACGCGCGAACGCCGTCTACGAATCAGCTCACCCGCGAAGTCCTCGGCTACGTACAGCAGATCGCCGAACGTGTCGAGCGGTTGACCGACACCGTCAACAACATCATCCCGCATCCGGCTGGCGAGGCAGCCCCACAGCACGGCGCACCTCAACCCCGTAGCGCCGAGTACGAGAACCCCAGCCCACAGAACTCTCGCGAAATCGATGATTAACGCCGGAGGACAGCCGGCGCCACGTCCATCACAAAATGCGCGTCCTTGCGCTCAGCGGTCGCCACGAGATGGGTGGAGCACTCCCGGCCACGAGTTCGTCGACTACGGGGCCAGCCCGTCACCGACGACGGGGCGGCTTCGCCACCATCGGGCGGTGGGGCCGCTGGCGGGCCGTTCAGCGTGTCGGGGGCAAGGTGGCCTTGCCTCCGGCGACGCGGGGCGCGGATGGCGGTGAGGCCCGCGACAAGGGTGGGGAATTGGTAGCGGTGCTTCTGAGACCATGGGGTTACGGCATGGCAGTGCAGGCGCTGCTCGCCGCCGAGGTCGGAGCGGAGGTACGCGTTCGCACAGATGTCGCAGATGAGCAGGCGCTCGCGATCGTGCTCGGCGCCGAGCTGGGTGGGTGTGGTGTGGCAGCGGGCCCGCCAAGGCGGCCGGGCCCAGACGCTGCCGACCGGTTCGTCGCGGACCGCCCAATGCTCCTCAAGACCGCCGTTCTGGCCTGCCGCCCTCCCCCACAGTCCCCTGCATGGCCACCACCACGGTGACACAGACAGTGTCAGTCGCCTGTCGACCGGAATCTGTCGCAGCGGGGCTGCCTGCGCTGTGAGTGCTCTCCGCGTTGCCGTTCGGTCCGAAGCAAACGGCAACACAGCAGGCCGCGCGGCGGGCGGCCACAAGGTCTGTCACGGCTTCTGGTCAGTACAGCGCTGGTCGGTGGGCCGCTAGCTTTGCCTGTCGCTGGGCACGGGCGTAGAGCTCCTCCCGGGCGACCATGGGCGGCGACCAGCCGTCGGCCCAGTTGGTCAGGAACCGTTCAGCTACCTGTTTGCGTGCGGCGGCTGATCCGGCCCGCTGGTATGCCTGATCAGCGAGCAAGTCTGTGGCGAGTTGCTCGTAGTGATCGTCGATGTCGGCGTACCGCTGGCGGGCCATCTCATCGGCGCGCTCGCAGGCCAGCCGCACGGCCGTGTGCGTGGCTCGCTCGTCGAGGTCGGCGGGTAGGTGCTGCTGCGCGAACCGATACCGGCCGCCGCCGGGTTTCTCGGCCCGGAACTGCGCCATCGCAAGCAGTGCCCGCACAGCGGGCTCGGCCAGTTCCTCGCGCTCGTTCTCGCTCATCCAGCGCGGCCGGTCGTCGTCTTCATCACCGAGGCCACCGTGGTTAGCGGCGAGCAAGCTCTCCCACTCGGCGTACCAGGACGCGATGTGCTCCCAGAAGTGCACAACGCCGCCGGCGACGAACGCCATCTCGATGCCCTGCAACTGCCCACGGCGGGCGAGTAGGTGCCGTGGCGGATCGTCCACCGAGTCCCCGTCCGGATCGAACCGGTCGACCTCCAGGTACAGGGCAGGCGCACACATCCGCTGCGCCAGGTTCAGGAAGCCCGGCAGGTCAATAACCTCCCCGTCGAGTTGCACCTCGGGCCCGAGGTCGTGCAACGGCACCGCGGGCACCACAGTCAGGGCGTTCTGCTCAGCGAAGGCGGTCGCCGCCGACCGCAGACTGCTCACCTCGTCCACGATGGAGAACTTATCCGCCGCCACGACTGCCCCGCGCCCGCCACGCTGGCCGCGCCTCTGGCGCAAGCGATCAGCTGCCCAAGGTCGCCACGCGGATGCCGACGCCTGCGTCACGGAAACTCCTGAGGTAGTCATCGAGCCAGTTCAGGGCTGCCTTCTGCGGCTCGTCGTCGTACTCGTAGATCGTCCACGTCTGCGAGCCCACCCGGACGCGCTGCACATCCATCCGCCACTGCCCGGCGGCGCGGCCCAACGCCGGATCGGCGTCGAGGACTTGCTGCACCTCGGCGTGCGCCTCGTCGCGGGTGAGGTAGCCGGGACCGATTGCCGGTCGGGCCAGCAGATCGTCCAACGACACATCCACGTGCAGCGTGTTCCACATGCAGATCAGGAGATCACACCGCCGCCGCACGTTAATGCAGCCGGCAGGGTCAGAAATCAGTCCGCGGCTTAGCGTGCTTCCATGCCGGCTGGTGCGGGTGACTGCGCGACGTCGGGCCAGCCACTGCTCAGGATGGGAGTTCATCAGTGTGCCGTCAGCCGGCGCGCGAAGTTGTCCGTCGCGCGAGTTGGTGCAAGGCGGCAAGAATGTGCTCTTTCTCGGCGGAGGTGGTGCGGGGATCGATAAATCGGTCGCGCACGGCCATAAGAAGCACCTCCATCGCCGTCGCCTCGGGCACCTCTGGCGACGGCGGTGTCTTGTAGGTCAGCGGGGTGAGGGCGCGCAGGGCAGCACCGAGCGGGAGGTCCAAGGCCGCACAAAACGCCCGCACCTTGGGTAGCTCTGGATGGTGCTGCCAGTCACCGGAGAGCCACCGAAAGATGGTGGAGCGTCCGACGCCGCTACGTGCCGCCACGTGCGTGATCGACCAGTCATGCTCGTCCTGAGCGGCGTCAACGGCGTGGCGCACGAACTGAGCGAACGCGTCCTGCACTGCCCGATCGGTGGCACCCATCTCCTGGCCGTCGCCGTCCCCGTAGTCGGTACCCAACTGACTTCTCCCACCCTCCCTGCTGCCGTCTGCAACGCAGTCGCACGAGTGTGCAGACGGCCATTCTGAGCGCTCGCGCCTGAGGGGCCAGGTCCGCTACCAGGTAACGGAACCCGGATCTCCGCACCAGGCGCGGCAGCCCATCGCTGCGCGTACTGCCGTCGCATCGCTGTCGCCTTCACCCGACGTCGAAGGCCTGATTCACAGTACGACTGGGGGCAAGCGGGCCCTATCGAAAGGCCTGGCAGCTGACGGAGACCGAACCTGCATGATCAGCGGACGGTCGCGTGATCCGGTTCGGCTACCGCCCATAGCTGCTTCGCTGGGCGCGCCGCCCTCAACGCTGGACGCGAAACGTTCGGGCCTCGCGATCGCCCGGGGGCGGCGCGCGTCACCGGTGGTTAGCGCGGTGGCTCGACGACCCTGCCGCGCCTAGGGACGTCGCCGTCGTGGGCGCCGCGGCCACGGACGTGGACGACGGTGCTTGGGATGATGACGCGCCGGTCGGGTTGGACGACTGGTTCCGCCGGCCCGGCGATGCCAAGCCCGCACAACTAGTGCGCCAAGGGTGGCCGTAACCCGCCGAATGCTCGTTGAGGGCTGCACTCTGTCACCGCCTTCTCGCATGATGTATAGATGGCGGGTGCTCCGCGCTAACCCGGCGCTCAACCAAGCAGCACGGAGCACCCTGACCGACCAGCCAGTCAGCACCGATCGGCGCGGATTACTTTCCTCGACGTCCCTAATGTCGGGAAAGGAGTCCGGACCAACTCCCGACAACATGGACCGCTGTCGGGCCACCCTCGTGCATCAAGGACGACCGCATGAGCACCGGCCAGCACCCCGCGCCGCGCCGCAACGCCCGCCCGTACGCCGTTGACGAGGTCACGATCCGCCAGCGGTGCGCCAACCCCGACGCCGCCGAGTACACCCTCTACGTGCGCGGGCTCATCGACGCCTACCTGGGCGTCGGCGGGCAAGCGAAGATCCTCGAGCACGCCCGCAACAGGGGGCTGCACTACCCCGGTCTCAACCGCCAGAAGCTGTCTGAGCAGCTCAGCCGCTACCGCCTCGGCCCGACTTGGGAGATGACCGAACTGATCATCGCCTGCCTGCCCGACAGCTGCGACACCGCCGGCATCCGAGCCCTCGCCGCAGGCTGGTACCAGTGCGCCCGCGGCCAGCTCCCTGACGGCTACAACGGTCCGGTCAGCCGCCCGCCGGGCAAACCCGGCCAGCGCAACGTCCCAGAAAGCGAACCCGCCATTCCGGTCCTGCAACGCCGAGTCGCCCGCTTGCAAGAACGCCTCAAAGCGGAAACCGATCGCCACGTCAGCAACCTGCGGGCCTCGGAGAACGCCCGCAACGAAGCGGTCCGCCAGGCCAACCAGCTCGAAATGCAGTTCCACCAGACACGCGATGAGCTGCTGCGCGTTCGTACCATCGCCGCGGAGGTCGCGACGATCCGCGAGGAGTACGCCCGCCAGTGCGTCGCACTCGAACTCGTGGCCGCGCCCGGCCTGCGCTCGACGCCGATCATCGACCTGCCGGAACTGCCCGCCACCCGCCGCCGGGTCCGCTTCGGACTCCTCGTCGCCGGAATCGACACGCAGGCACCACCGGCGCGCCGGGCGCTAGCCCGCTATCTGTGCGTCTACGCCGAGCTCACCGGCGTCTCCCCCACCGAGCTCGCCAGCAGAGCGGACATCGCGACCACGGTGACCATGGACATCCTCGCTGGACGCCTCGTGCCCACCGCCGCTCACGCCACCCGCTTGACCACCGTGCTGACCTGCGAACCAGACACCTTGCGCCACCTCATCGGCGCCGCCAGCAGCGCCACTGCCGTCGACGAACACTTCTGGAGCATCGCCGGCACCGTCGACACCACAACCTCCAGGGGCAGTACGCCGATCGTCGAGCACGTTGTCGGGATGGATCCCGACAACCCTGTCGCGCATCCCCACCCCGACCCGACAACTGCACCACCCAGCCCAATCGCCGATCGGCTCCGCCAAGTCGCCGCCGTCTATCAGCAGGGGTTGATCAGCGATGGCGAGTACGCCGAGCAACGCACTCGCATCCTGGGCGAGCTGTAAGGTGCCACTCGGTTACGCATGCGCGAGCCGACAGAACCGCTCGAAGGGGTAGACGCGGCGCGCCCTCCGACGCGATCGCGGTTCATCGCCGGCACGACCGTCATCTTCGGCCGCGCCCCGACCGAGCGCACGGGGTGGTCTGGGATTCTCGGCGACCTCAGCGCCAGGGGCACGCACTTGCCCTCTCGAACCGGCTGTTGGCGACGCCGGCGGTGCCTGCGACCGAAAACGCGCGGGCGGCAGCGGGTAGCCGGTGTCGGACTGCTCTGGCACTCTGGTGCGGCAGTGACACAGGGAATTCACTCCGTTACGGAGGATCGCGGGCGTGGATGAACCGGAGGGTCGTCGGCGGCTCGGCATGGGCGCGATGGGGCAGCTGCTGGGTGCGCCCCGGCTGAACGTGTGGTGGTGGCCATCGAAGCGTGCTGTGGGCAAGCCGCCACACGTCGCGGAAGGAGTCCGGTGACCGTCCCCGATCCACTGCTCGATGCCGTGCCGGAGCACTACTACGTCGACAACGAGCACCGCGGTGAGACCCTGCACCGGTCCGCCGCGCAAGCCATCCACCGGGATGTGATCGCCCTCAACGTCGGCGACGGCGCGCGCGTGCTGGAAATCGGCACCGGCACGGGATACTCCGGCGCGTTACTCGCCGCGCACGCCGGGTCCACTGGACACGTAACCAGCATCGATATCAGCGATCACCTGATCGGCTGGGCGAACCGGCTGCATCACCAACGCGGGGTCACCACGATCACCTGCCACGTCGCCGACGGAATGGCCGGCTACCCGCCGCACGCCCCCTACCAACGACTCGTGGCCTGGTGTACACCCCCACGGCTTCCCCGAGCGTGGGTCGAACAGCTCACCCCCAACGGACGGATCGTGGCCTGCCTGCCCATCGCCGCCCAGCCTTCCACCACCCTCATCGCGACCATCACCGTCACGGCGGGGCAACCGCACATCGAGTCGATCACTTTCGGCGGATACGCCCAGAGCACCACCGTCCCCGTCGACGACGCGCTGACCATCCCCGGCCGCTGGGTGGACTACTGCATCCAGCAGCCCGAGCCGACGTGGATATCCATCAGTTGGCGCGACCGCGACGACCAGCATCACAGCGGCGCCCGCACCGCCCTCAACCTGCTTCTGAACCCTGGTCACACGGAAACCTACGCCCATGCACCGTTGGATTGGCTGTCATGGACGGCCTTCTCCGTCATCGTCGGCGGCCACCACCGCAGCATCGCCGCTCTCCGCGACGGCATACGCGGCATCGGCCACACCACCGCAACCTCAGCCGCTGTGATCCTGACCGACTCGACCATCATCGCCGACAGCCCGCACTCCGCATCCCTGACAGCACTGCGGACGTGGCTCGGCCGATGGGAACAGGCCGCACGGCCCGCGGTGGATTGGTTCACATCCACCCTCGCCCTCAACGAGGACGATGATCTTCCAGCTGGGACCTACGACTTAAGAACAACGAAAGTACAGCGTCCGTGTGAACTAGTCGCGCAGGCGGTCATCAACCTGCGGGGACGCCTCCCCGCAGTTGATAGCGCCCGCTTTGGGCGCGGCCGGAGGTTCGGCGAGGGCACGGCGGAACCACCAAGCGGCCCCCGCTTGGCGAGCATCAAGCGACCGGAGCACCCGGCGGCGCGTACTTGTCGCCACCCCACCCGTAGCGAACCGCTTCATCCACCACCCGCTGAACCGCATCCTCAATCAGCACCCGCGACTCCACGTCGGCCTCAACCCTGCAGCCGTACCGGGAGGTCTGATCCAACAAGAGCACGATTGCGTCCACCACCACCGCGCTGACTTGTACCACGAGCGACCATGACGGCCCATGCACCTGCACGACCACGCCGCCGGGCCCGGACCGACCCACAACACTTCCGGCCCACCCCGCTCCACCACCTCCGGGGCCTCCATCAAGGGCCGCCGCACCGCCGGATTATCCCCGACCCGCGTCGGGAACAGACGCACGGTGATCACGTCCGCCGCGCTGTACCACGTCTCAGGCGGCAACGAATTCGCAGGCGATCGACGAGCCTGCGGTGTCGAGCGGGCTTGGTCCGTTATCGCCGCCCTGATGCACATGCAACGTTCCGTTTCGTACTGGTTGCTGATTGACCTTCCATCGACACCCTGAGTCCCGTGCCGATATGGCAGGATCCTGGCTCGGATCCTCTGGCCTACGGAAGGGCTCGACATGGGTTTCGACTTCGAGGAACTATCGGCCGGCGACACGATCGAGACGATCACCGATCCAGTCACGCTCTTCGACGCGCTTCCGAACAAGAAGCCAGGCTACGGCTATCTACGCGCCGTCCAGAAGGAGGTTTTGGACGCCTGGGGTAAACGTCGGGACGAACACGATCTTGTCGTCAAGACGAACACCGGCGGCGGAAAGACCGTTGTCGGCCTGCTCATCCTTCAGGTGTGTCTGAACGAGGGGAAGGGTCCAGCCCTGTACCTCGCGCCAACCGGGGACCTGGCCGGTCGGGTTCGCGAGGAGGCCCGCTACCTCGGGCTGGACGTAGTCGAGGACCCACACGATCCGCAGTTCCTTCGCGGTGAGGCCATCTGCGTCACCACGATGAACCACCTGATCAACGGCAAGTCCCGGTTCGGACTGACGGTGCCAAGCAGCCGCCATCAGCCCATTCCGGTGACCTCCGTGGTCATCGACGATGCTCACGCCGCGCTGGTCACCACAGAGGAACAGAACCGGCTCAACATCCCCCGCGACAACGACGCCTACAACGCGCTCCTCGATCTCTTCGCTGATGATCTTCAGGGCCAGAGCCTCGCCCAGTTCAAGGACATCCAGGAGCGAGATCCAACTGCTGTGCTGCCGATCCCGTTCTGGGCATGGCAGGACAAGCAGCCCTCCGTGATGGAGGCCCTGCATCCACATCGAGAGGAGCCCGCGTTCGAGTGGTCATGGCCGTTAATCAGCGATCTCTTGCCTTGGTGCCAGGCCGTTGTAACCGCCGATTTCATCGAGGTCGTGCCCCCGTGTCCGCCGATCGAAAAGTTCCCGAGTTTCGCGCAGGCCAAGCGCCGGGTCTACCTGACCGCCACCCTCGCGGACGACAGCGTGCTGGTCACACACTTCGACGCCGACCCGGGCAGCATCGCCAAATCGATCGTGCCGGACAGCGCTGCCGACCTCGGTGACCGGCTCGTGCTCGCCCCACAGGAACTCAACCCCGACCTTACGCACGACGACATCCGCGCGCTTGCCGCCTCCGTTGCAAAGAGGCGCAACGTGGTGGTGCTCGTACCCAGCAAACGGCAAGCCCAGGTGTGGTCAGCGGAAGCTAACCTGACCGTCAGCAAGACGGAGCAGATCCAGTCGGCGGTCAAGAAACTGACCACCAACCATGTGGGCCTCGTAGTCATGATCAACAGGTACGACGGAATCGATCTGCCTGACGAGGCATGCCGACTGTTGATCATCGATAGTTTGCCGTTCGCCTACACCGGGGTCGAGCGCCGTGAGGCGCTTGCGCTGCAGGACAGCAAGGCGATGGTCGGCCGGCAACTTCAACGTCTCGAGCAGGGCATGGGCCGCGGCGTCCGCAGCCGGGATGACCGGTGTGCCGTATTGCTGCTCGGCCCACGCCTCACTCATCTACTCGCGCGGCCAGGTAACGCCGAGTATCTGTCCGCCGCGACCCGGGCCCAATTCGATCTTTCTCGCAAGGCTGCCCGCAAGCTCGGTGCGCCGGACATCCCGGCGATCCGAGAGGTTGTTGACCTAGTTATCGAAGGCGACCCCGGCTTCCGCAAAGTGTCGCGACAAGCGCTACTCGGAGTCACCTACAGTCCAGCCAAAATCAGCCCCACCGCGACCCACCTACGAGCCGCCTACAATAGTGCCGTCAACTCTCGAGCTGCCGAGGCCGTCCAGCATGCTCGGGCAGCAATGACTGCGGCTCGCGAAGGCGGAGACGCACCCCTGGTCGGCTGGCTCGGCGAAACATGCGCGGCGTATGAGCACGCAGTGAACCCGGTCGCCGCCCAGAAGACGCTGGACGACGCCCGCCGCTCAAACAACGTTGTGCTGCGCCCACGGGCCGGCGTCGAATATGAGCGGCTGCTGCCGCCCTCGCCGCAATCCCAGCAGGCCGCCAGCTACCTCACGAGCCTCTATCCATCCGGGCACGACCTCACCCTTGGTCTCGACGCGATCATGGCGGATATCGACTGGGATAGCGCCCGAACGAAGGAAGCTGAAGCCGCTCTTGCAGCCCTCGGCCGGCATCTCGGGTTCACTGCTCACCGCCCCGAAGACGAATTTGGCCGCGGCAGTGATGTCCTATGGAGCCTCGGTAGCAACACCTATGTGGTCATCGAGGCCAAGACCGGCGCAGATGCGCCAAAGATATGGAAGAAGGACATCAACCAGCTCGCTGGCTCGATCAACTGGTGCCACCAGGTCTACAGCAACGATGCCAAGGTCATTCCCGTGATAGTTCACCCGGCCCACGTGGTGGAGGGTACGGGGACTCCGCCGCAGAGCACCCGGGTCATCAACGCTGCCAAACTCAAAGCGTTGAAGGCGGCGATCCGTCAGTTCACACGAGCAATCGCTAGCGACGGCCAGTACCGCAACCCGGCCGATATCGAACTTCATCTCGACTACCACAAGTTGCTCGCCAGCACCGTGTTCGCCACCTACACGCAGACTGCCTACCAGGAGCCACCAAAACCCTAGAATGCGGTGCCGGGGCTCGGGGCGAGCCCCACCCGCGCACACTCTTAGCAGGTCTGGATGTGGGTGTCCTGTCGCGGATCCTCCACCATCGCGCGGGCCAGGTGGCCGTTCGACCGCCGGGACTCGCTACGGTGCCGACTCTGATCACGGCCGTCGGCGTGAGGCCAGGCTGCCAGGCGGGTCTGCGGTGGACTGCTCGCTCGATATGGTCACTACATGTACAACGAGCCGTCATCTCGCGCGATGGTAATCGCACCCGGGCCGCCTGACTTCGAGTTGCACTCGCTGGGATGGCGGGCGTTCCAGGATCTGGTCGGCGTGATCATGAGAGAGGTCCTCGGCCAGTCGTTCCAAGTGTTCGCCGACTCGAACGACGCGGGTCGCGACGGGGCTTACTGGGGCACGTGGCACGGCAAGGACTCCACTATCGGAGATATACCGGACGGGCCGTTTGTCGTGCAGGTGAAGCACATGAATCGCCGCGACACGACACTAAGCCTGTCGCACTTAGCCGACGATCTACAAAAGGTTTCCGGCCTCGTCGCACGCGAAATTTGCTCTACATACATTCTTGTCACCAATGCGCGCGTCACAGGCGCAATGGACGAGAAGATCCGAGCGGAGCTAAAACATCGCGGCGTCGTGAACCCCCTAGTCCTCAACGGCCGTTGGATTTGCCAAAGCATCGCCCAAAGTCACGCTCTCCGAATGTTCGTGCCCCGCGTCTACGGTTTAGGAGACCTGTCCCAAATCCTTGATCAGCGGGCGTATGAACAAGGTCGCAATTTGCTCGGATACTTGAGGGACGACTTGGCCACCTTCGTCATCACGGACTCTTATCGAAAGGCCGTAGGGGCAGTCAGGGATCATGGATTCGTGCTACTTCTCGGCGAGCCCGCCGTGGGGAAGTCCGTAATTGCTGCGACGCTAGCGATGACAGCGCTGGACGGTTGGGGCTGTGTAACGGTCCGGGCAGATTCGCCAGCCGAGCTGGTTAGGCACTGGAACCCGAACCAACCTAACCAGTTCTTCTGGGTGGATGACGCCTTCGGAGCCGTGCGCCACGAGCAAAGCCTTACTGACGAGTGGGCACGCATGATGCCCAAAATTATGGCTGCCATTCGCGACGGCGCAAAGGTGGTCTTGACATCACGGGACTATATTTATCGTGACGCCCGCCGCTCGCTCAAAGAATACGCTCACCCTATCCTGCGCGACAACCAAGTCGTCGTCGATGTCGGCCAGTTGACTTCAACCGAGCGAGGACAGATCCTTTACAACCACATAAGGCTGGGAGACCAGCCCCGCTTTTTCAAAACGGCCGCGAAACCCTTTTTAGAACATGCAGCCAACGCGACCCCTTTCAGGCCCGAGGCTGCCCGAAGATTGGGGCTCCGAGCCTTCACCCGAAGCCTCGAAGGCGCCCCTGACAAAATCCGATCGTTTATGGAGCGCCCCGTTGAGCTGCTTACGGACGTCTTCGGCCAACTCTCGACGGAGCAGCGATGTGCGCTCTCGCTCGTGTACGCAAGCAAGGATCTAATCTTTCCGCCGCCACCGGATCTGCCGTCCGACGACATAACCCATCGCCTAATTAAGAGATTCGGAATCAGTATTGGAGTTCTAAGCGATAGCCTCTCAGCCCTGGAAGACACCTTCCTTCGCTACGCTGCCACCCCTGGTGGCGACCCTGTCCCGTCGTGGTCATTTCGGCATCCGACACTGCGCGAAGGCTTCGCGGCGCTCATTGCAGCAGACGCTAACCTTGTCGAGATATTCTGCCGAGGGCTAGATGACCGTCAGGTTCTCACCCAACTCGATTGCGGTAGCCGAGAGGCCAGAGGAGTGCTCGTTTCGGTACCAGAGAGGTTGTACAGCGAGGTCGCCCGCCGAATTGTGTCGATGGAGCCGACATTCGAGGCAAGTGGGCGAGACTTTAGTGCGTACTATCTTGCCAGAGGAGCTTGGTATTCGTTCTTTATAGAGCGGTGCGGGAGGGCATTCCTTGAACGGTATCTCGTCGTCGATCCAAATCTGACTAGTCGCTTACTCCAGTTTAATCCTCTTCTCTCTGCGTCCCGCGAGCCTGCAGTGCTGGCCCAGTTACATTCATGTGGCCTACTAAGCGAGGAGGACCGAGTGGCCGCCGTAGAAAAAGCATCAGGGTTCGCTCTTGACATTCCCGATGCAGGGTGGCTGAAGTTTCCTGAGTGGGCGGTGCTGATGCTTCCGGAGGAACGGCTGGACCTTCTTGACGAGGTACGGAATGAATTAATTCCTAACTTAGATTACGCGGTATCGGAGTGGCAATTTAGTCGCCCATCAGGAGTGGATCCGAAATCACATTTTGATCCACTCATCGAAACTCTCGGCTACTACAAAGATGCACTGTCTGATCACGATGTCGGCTTGCTCATTGATAACGCCCTCAGCTCGATCGAAGACGCCATAGCGAGCGACGAGCGGGAAAGGTGGGAGGAACCGCGAATAGGGCGGAAGGAAAGTTGGTGGCCGCGAACGTCACAGACAGGCGCACAGCCGGCAGGTCGTAGCATCTTCGATGACATTGACGGCGAGTAAATACCAACCGCTCTTTGACGCACTAGGTGTGCGGGCTTGGCAATGTGGAACCGATGTAACCAGCCGACCATCCCAACCGGCGCGCAATCATCCCAAGCACCGTCGTCCACTACGCTGGCCACGGCACCCACGACGGCGACCTCCTTAGTGCGCGGGTACCTTCCGTTTGTCTGCGTTAAGAGGCGCGGTGGGCGAGGGTCTCGTCGACGGTCTTTGGTCCAGCCGTCCGGGCGTGGCTGTTCCTCCCTCACTTACAGCCACGCCCATATGACTTTACCGAAAGCGGTGAGGCAGCGGCGGACGATCGGTCCGCTGATTTGAGCAGCACCACGACGGCAGCCAGCCGAGGATAGTCGGGCGTGGCGCTTCGTTGGTCTCGACGCGGTGGCTCACCCTGTTGACCATGAGCGTCACTACTGTTTTCGTCGATCTGACACCCGTGCTGCCCCAACTGGTCACCGGCGTCTGTACCGCCGCAGGAGCGGTCACCGCAGGTCTCGGCACCGTCATGCTTTCTCATCGGTACAACGAACACGAACGAGCTCGTGAGCGCGAGTCAGCGACTAACACGAACATCGAGGAGACGACTCGGGAGCTATTCGACGCTGTCACCGAGCTGCATCTAGCCGTGAGTACCCATCAGCCGATGCACAATGCCTGGCTGCCGCGGATGATGCCGCTGGGTTCCAGCATGCTCGAGTTCATGGCCGGCAGCCAGAGCGGTGGTTGGGCCGTCGGCGCCGTGCGATCAAGCCGGATTGCGGTCGAGGCCACCAACAGCCAGAACCTCGCCGCTCTGGCGTTGATAGCACCAGTGCAGCGCGTTGTGGCGGCGGCTGCCCGGGCCTCGCTGCTGCCGGATGGCAGCGTCCGTAGCGCTGCATTGCGCCTGGGTGAGATTGCCGTCGAAGCAGCGCATGCGTACGGGACGGACAACCTGTGGAGTCGGCAGAAATCCGTGGCGGCACGGGCCGCGGCCGACGCTGCGCTGTTCGCCGCGTTACGAGATCTGGTCGACACAGCCAGCAGCCACCTGCATCCGCAGGCTCATCCCCGGCGGCGGTGGCCGGTGCGGTGGGCCTTGCACCGGCGTGACGGTAGGCGGCAGGCCGCCTCGGCGCCCCCGGTGGCGGTGCCGCAAGCCCGCGACGACGCCCGCAACACCATCCCGGTCGCCGCCGCGTCGGCGGTCGGGCCAACCAGCGCCGCTGCCGCGGCTGGTGCCGCACCCGAGTCTCGCATCCGCCATCGTCCATGAGTGCATCGTGACGACCGTTTACTTACTGGAGGCCCGGCCATAGGCCGGATCCAGACCGTGGCCGGGGTCATGGCACATCAAGCAGAGACCGCCAGGCAGCCTCCAGAGGGCAACCATCGACCTGCGCGTGGCGGCGAAAGGCGTCGTTGATGCTGTCGCGTCAACAATGTCTTTCATACAGGTTGCTTTCGCTGCCGCCGTTGGTGATGTACCCCCACCAACGCTCGGGTGCGCGGAACAGGCCAGCGGGGAAGGCGAGCACTTCGCGTTCGAGGTCTTTGCTGTGGTTGGGGTGGGTTGGGTCGGCGTCGGGGTCGCCGACGTTGTTGAGCAGGTGCGCAAGCAGCGCCGCCACGTCGCGGTAATCGATGTCGGCGGCGGCGGGGAAACCGATGTTCGTGGCTTGCGCGGCAGTGAGCTGGCGCAGGAGGCGTCGAGCCGAGGGTCCTTTTTTTGGGCAGGTCCGTTGAGGGGAGTTGCTGACATTGTTCGCTCCTGTCAGGGCCAAGGGTGGGAGGTGCGGGGCTGTCGCCTAGGTGCTCGGTGCTGTCGCGGGACGTCTCTTAGAGGCGGAATCTCCAGGCCACCGCGGTGGCTATTGCCGGCAGCGCGGCCGTGGCGGCGAGCGCGGTGGGTAGCCCGAGCGGGTGCCACAGGGCCGCGCAGCCTGCTGACCCGAGCGCTCCTCCCATGAAGAAGATGAGGTTGAGCAGGCCTACGGCGCGGCCTGTGCCGGAGGGGCTGTGTGCGCTGTGATGGCGGCGGTCAGGGTCATCTGGGCGATGGCGGAGGCCGCGAAGCCGGCCGTGGCCGCGCAGGTCAGCACCGCTGGCCGCTGGTTGACGGTGGCGAGCAGCATGGTGGCGCTAAACAAGGCGGCTGCGCCGGCGAGGACACGCTGCGGCGGCAGTGCACGTATGGCGGTTGCGGCGAGGCGAGCCATCAGCGCCGCGGCGACTGCGCCGGGTAGGAGCAGCAGGCCGACGTCCTGGGCGCTGTGGCCGAGGCGGGTCAGCATCTGCGGTACGGCGTAGACGCAGGCGAACAGTCCGCCGTACACGCCGGCTCCGACGAGGCCAGCGAGGCAGAACCGTCGGCTCCCTACGGCGGCTGCCGGTAGGAACCCGGCGCGGTGACGCCTGCTGTGGACGATCAGCAGGATTCCGAGCGTGCAGGTGCCGGCCAGCAGGGCGATGACGGCGGGTTGTGGGATGTGCAGGGTGGCGGATTGGATCGTCAGCAGCAGCCCGGCTGCGACGAGCACCAGCAGGCCGGCACCCGTTCCGTCGACCCGCCCTGAATTGAGTCGGCGGTGGGTCAGCGGCCAGCACAAGGGCAGCGCAACCAGCGATAGCGCGGGCAGCACCAGTGTTGCTCGCCACGACGCGGCGGTGGCGAGCGCACCGGCCAACGGTGCGGTGGCCGAGAACAGGGCCATCATCGCGCCGAGTCGCGCCAGCACCATCGGCCGCTGCGGCCCGGGTTGGCCGGCGGCGAGCGTGAGCGCGGTCGTGGTCATCGTCCCGGATCCGGCGGCGAGTAGTGCACGGCCGGCGACGGCGACGATGAGGGTGGGCGCGGTCGCGCAGAGGATCGTGCCGGCGGCGAGGAGGGCGGCCCCGAGGGTGAGTACGCGGCGGGGCCCCCAGATGTCGGTGGCTCGTCCGGCTACGGCGGCGCCGATGCCGAGTCCGAGAGCGTGGATGGTCAGGATCCACACCGCAGCCGATGGGGTGGTGTGTAGTCCGGCGGCGGCGGCCGGGAGCGCTACGGCAGCGGCGCTGACTCCGTAGATGGCTGGCCCGTACAGGGCGCCCAGGCGCCAGCCCAATCCTGCTAGAGCGGGCCTGGTTGGCGCAGCGGTCACAGTCACGAGACGGCTCCTTTGCCGATCGTTCGGGCAGCAGCAGCAGGAGGCGGCGGTCGCCGGCCAAGGAAGTGCCGGCGACCGCCGCCGGTCAAGACCGCCGGACGCGCGGGCGGCTTCGGATAGGCGCAGCGTTGGGTGCGCCTGAGGCGAGGCGATCGTGTAGCTGCCGAGAGTTTCCGGCTAGCAGCCGGATCTGCTCGGACGTCGCCCGGACGGCGGGCATTGTCGGTGTGGCAGGGACCGGTGGTGCGGGTGGTCGAGGGTGGCGCCAGTGCCAGGCCCATGCCGCGGTGGCAACGACTACCGGGAGGATCACCAGACGCCCACCGAACGCTGCGACCGCGCCGACGACGACCGCTGCGGCGGCTGCGCCCGTGCGTATCACCGCAGATGAGAGCAGTCTTACTGCGGCGGCGAGTCCCAGCAGGGTGACCGATGCCACGAGCACCGAGAACGCGCGCATCAGCAGGTCGACGTCAACCAGCGCTGGCGCCCCCAGCGCTGCGGCCCCGACCGCCGCCGCGCCGCTCGCTTGTACGGCGAGGCTGCGCCTCGGCACCCCGGCGACACTGTTGGCGGCGAGCCACTTGGGTAGTGCGCCGTCGCGGCCCAGCGCCGCACCGGCGCGCGCCGCGGCGGCGATGAAGGTGAATAGCGCGCCGGAGGTCAACAGCAGCGCGCACAGGGCGGTGACCGCCATCGCGCCCGGCCCGGCGGCGGGATCGAGCAACAGGATCAGGGGCACTTCGGTTTCTCCGCCGGCAGCCCCGAGTACACCGACGGTGCAGATCGCGAGACCGGCGTAGAGCAGGGCGATGATGCTCAGGCTCGCGCCGGCGACGACCGGCAGCTGCTGGCGGGGGCGCGTGAACTCTCCCGCCAGGTTGGCGGCGGCTTCCCAGCCGCACACGGCGACGAACAGCACCGCGGCGGCGCTGCCGATTCCGGCGAGGCCCTGCGGGGCGAATGGTGTGAACCGGCTGGCTGCGACATGTGGCAGCGCCACGGCGACGACCGTCGCGAGGAGCGCGAAGAGCCCGCCGGTGAGCGCAAGGTGTACGCGGCCGGACACGTGCAACCCGAACAGGTTCAGCACGTACGCCAACCCCAAGACGCCCGCGGCGATCCACCCGGCCGCAGTAGGTTCCCAGCCCAGGGCGGTGGCGGCGTACCGGCCGCCGGCCAGTGCCCCGGCGACCATGCCGAGGGGCACTGCTGCGTAAAACCACCACCCGACGGCGGTGCCCACGGCAGGTCCGAACGCCCGCCGGGTGAACGTCGCCACCCCGCCTGCGTCGGGGTATCGCATGCCGAGGGCGGCGAACGCCGCCGCGATCGGGACCGACACCGTCAGCATGGCGGCCCAGGCCAGCAGCGACGCCGGCCCGGCAGCGTGCATGGCCAGCGCGGGGAGGATCAGGACGCCGGGCCCGAGCACCGCCCCGACGTACAGGGCGGTGCCGCGGGCCACACCGATGCGCCCGGTCACCGGGCCGCGTCCGGTTCGGTGGCATCGTCCTGGCGGGATCGGGTGGCGAGGGACCGCAGAACCCGGGCCAGGCTGTCTCCTGACGGCATGCCCGGCTCACCGAACAGGCGTGTCTGTTCGGCTTCAACCGGACCCTGGACGCGGCGGGCCAGGTCCATGCCGGCCTGGGTCGGGCGAAGGACCACCCGCCGCCGGTCATCCTCCTGAAGATCCCGGCGTACCAACCCACGGTCGACGAGCGACACTAGAGCGTTGGTCAAGGTGGCCTTGGCGATGCCAACCTCAGCGGCGGCCGTACGGGTTTCGACCGCGCGGCGCGCACAAACCAACACCAGCACGTCGTAGGTAGTCCAGGTCAGTCCCTCGTCGCGCAGGACGCCGCGTTCCACCTGGGCGCGAACGGTGTTGGCGGTGCGTACCAGCTGCGCCAGCGGCCCCGGCCGCGGTGGCGGCATGCGGGCGGCGTTGACCGGCGGTCGGTAGATGCCCGCGACTCGACGTGGCCGGCGGTCCGTGGCGGCGCTCATTGGATCCACCTGCGCCGTGCCGGGCGCCGGTTGGGCTTGCGGTTGCGGCGCTGCCCGACTTGCCCGCCGCGGTCCTGCGGCGGCGGCGGTTGCGGCGCCGGCCGGCGCGGACGCTCGATGCCTTCATCCTCGTCGTACATGTCTTCTCCCCCGTGCTGTTGCTGATGACCTACCTGCCGCCTCCTACCAACGCCTCACCCCCTCTCCTCGCCGAGCGGGGCGCCGCGTTGGCGCATGAACTCGACCGGGTTGGTGGAGTTGGAGGTGTCCAGGTCGCACCGCGATCCCGCACACACCCTCTGGTGGGTTTGGAAGTGCAGGTGCGGGCCCGACGAGTGGCCGCTGGTGCCGACCAGCCCAAGCCGCTGACCGGCCTGCACGGTGTCGCCTTCGCTGACGTCGGGCCGGCGGACCATGTGGCAGTAGCGCGTGCCATACCCGTCGGCGTGCACCAGGTCGACGTACCAGCCACATCCCTTGGCAGCAGGGCTGCCGTCGACGTCACAGTTGCCGGTGCTCAAGTCGCAACCCGCCCACACCACTCGCCCGGCGCTGGCCGCGTGGATGACCGTATTACGCGCCGCACCCAGGTCGACGCCAGCGTGGAATTTGCCGTCACGCGGCCCGTAGCGGCTTCCCACCGGAGCACCCAGCGGCACCGTCCACCCCGACGCCGCCACCGTCACCGGGTCTGATGAGCAGTCGGCGAGGCTGGCCCCGGGTAGGTCGGCGATCGTCGTGACGCCGACGACCGCGGCGACGACCTGCTCGGCGGCGTGCTCGTACGTGCCGTAGCGGTCGGGGAACGCGGAGACCTGAACGCGTTGCGCGGCGACGGTCAGCGGCAGGCTTTCCCACCGGCCGATGCGCTGCAGCTTCGAGTAGAACTTCGTGGCGGCGTAGACCGGGTCGATGATCTGCGCAGGTGTGCCCCACCCCTGGCTAGGACGCTGTTGGAACAACCCGAGGGAGTCGCGGTCACCGCCGTTCAGGTTGTGCAAGCTCGACTCGACCATGGCCGTAGCCACGGCGATGACCCACCCGCGGGCCGGCACACCATTCGCCCGCCCCACGGCAACGATCTGCGCGGCGTTGCCGACCTGCTCGGCGTCCCACCGTCCCACCGCCTCGACGGCCCCGATGGCCGAGCGCAAGGGGCCGGTGGCGGCACACGCCGACGCTGGCGCGGGGTTGTTGAGCACCACCGCCACGGGCAGCCCACACAGCAGCAAAGCGGCCACGATCACCACACCGAGCCCGATCCATCCGCGATTCACCGCGCCGCAGCCTCCTCGCGGACACCGAGCGTGGCCACCAGCCACCCGGCGTCGCTGCGCACACAAACCACCCGCAAAACCCCGGCGTCGGTGCTGACATCGACGTCGACCCGCTGCGCCGTGGCCGCCGCCGCCCGGCCCGAGCCAAGAACCCGGGTGGCAGGCACGTTGGCCGGCTCCACCGTGGCGAGCAGATCGGCGTAGGCGGGAACGGCGTAGGGACGCACCCCTGCCAACCAGCTTTCGGCGGGCAGGTCAGGGCGGGCCCAGGCCCGAACGAACCTCAGCGCGGTGGTCACCGCCGCCGGATCGGCCGTGCCTGGCGTGGCCGGCAGGACCCCGTCGGGATCCGCAGCCAGCGTCTCGGCCTGCGCCGCACCTTCGGGATGGGGGCCGGTGGCAGGCGTGCTACCACTCGCAGCGGGACCGCTCCCGGCACACGCGGTGAGCAGCAGCGTGGCAGCTCCCGCGATGCTCGCCCTGACGAAACGTGGTGTCACTGCCGCTCCTCGGGCGGGACCGACTCGTCTGGCGACCGAAGCGCGGCGTTGAGTTGCTGTCCCAGCAGGCGCACTTGGTGGTGGATCTCCACGAGTTGCGGGCGCGCTTGCGGCTGGCCAGCCACGACCTCGACCAGAGCGAAGATGTCGTGGCGCAGCTGCTCCAGGCCGACGCCGATGCGGGCCAGCGGAGCGCTGGCGGTGCGCACGGTGACACTCATTCGCCGACGTCGCGGGTGTAGTCCCCGTCGAGGTGCCCGTCGCTGGACCAGTCCAGCTCCGTCTCGCGCCGCGTCGTCTCGTCCAACTCTGTCCATTGCTGCCTGTCCTCCTGTTGGTCGTGGCGCGCGTTGTGTATCTCGGCGATGTATTCCTGGAGCGAGTCGACGCCCTCGCGCAGCCCGAACAATGCGGCTTCGAAGCGTTGCCAGTCCCAGACGTTGGTGACCTCTGCCGGCTGAGTCATGTCGTCCCTCCTCCTGTGCGCGCCGGCACTGCATGCTGCCGAGCTTCGATGTCGCCGGTGACGGCCTGTTCGGCGTCGTCGGGCCATGGCGCGGACCAGACGGCGTCGGCGCTGCGGGGTGTGTGGTTCCCGTGCCGACAGCGGGTGCTGTCCCATGCCTGCCACCGGTGCCGTGCCCGGTGCAGCGCCTCATGCCAGCGCAGCGGCGCGTCCGGGTCGGCTTTGCCGGAGTAGGCGTGGTGCCAGGACACGCTGAGCGCGGTCAGTTCCTCGACCAGGGCCGGGTGTGCTGGCCAGCACGCGCCGAGGTCCTGGGCGAGGCCGTAGCGGTCGACGAGCCACCGCGTCCAGGCGATCAGCCACGCCCACAGTTGCCGCGCGGCATCGGCGTCCACGTTCCGCCAGCAGTGGCCCGCTGGCGCCCACGCCGCGTCACCGTTGAGGGCCTCGACGCGTTCACCGAGCGCGACGTGCGCCTCGGCGAGGCGTTCTACGCTGACACGCAGCGAGTCGATGAGTTCGGCAAGCTCAGCGATCGCCCGTTGCTCTCCCGACGCCTCGGCCGGGACATCGAACAGGAACGCGCGGTCGGTCATCAGCGGCGCCGCCCTTCGAGTCGGGCGGTGAACGCGGCCTGGGCGGACTTGAAACGATGGGCGTCGGGGCGCTCCCACCACGCCGGTTGTACGACTTCGACCGGGGGCATGTTGCCGAGCAGCACCAGGGCGTGGCCGGTCGGCAGGGTCCGCAACTCGGCGAGGTCGAGCAGGTTCTCCCGTCGAGCGTTTTCCTGCACGCTGGCGCGCCCTCCGCCCCAACTGGCCGCTGACGACAGCTCCTGCACCTGGCCGAGCAGCGACTGCGCGTCCTTGAGGGCCGCCACGTCCTGCGTGCCGCCCATCACGAAGCGGGCGTTCGCACCGTCGCGCAGGGCTTGCCCACCGTCGCGGCCCCACCGCTCCTCTAGTTGGTGGGTGTTCTGGCAAGAGATCGACAAGGCGATACCGGCGCCACCGCCCTCAGAGGCCAGTGCGGGCAGCGACGGCAACGGCGCGATGTTCGTGATTTCGTCGCCGATGAGGTACAGGCAGGGCTCTACCCGCCCGCCCGGTGCGACGAAGGAGCGTTGCAGGGTGCGGTAGATGATGTCCTCGGCGATCGCGCTGAACAGCGGCGCGACCAGCGACTGCCCGCTGCGGGTGCCGACCAGATAAAGGGTGCCGGACTCATCCAGCCACTGCTCGGGCTGGAACTGCTCGCCGCGCGGTGGGGAGCAGGCGCGCAAGATCCGGGCGTTGCTGAACGGATCCAGCGCTCCGAAGACGACCGACTGAATACTCTCGCGGCCACGGCCGCTGGACTCGCGGTGGAATGCCAACCGGTCGGCCCACGCCGTTTGCTGGTGATGGCGCAGGATCCGCTCGGCCCGCGGGTCGCTGGGGTTGGCCGCCCAACTGGCCACGTCGGTCAGGGTGGCCTTTTCATCAAGAGCGGCGGCGTGCAGCAGACCACGGATGATCGATGCCGCCTGGTCCTGGAAGTATTGCCCGTTCTCGACATCACCTTTGAGGCCGGCACCGGCGGCGAAGCCCTTCGCGCGCAGCGCCGCGATGTCAGGATCGTGCGCCCCCTCGATCGGCGACCACCGCAGCCGGGGCAGTCCAGGCACCTGCCCCTGCGGTTCGAAGATCCATGTCGGACCAACCTCGGCGCGCAGGTAGTAGGTGACCGCCGCGACGTCGAGGCGGGTGGAGGTGGAGATCACTGCCCCTCGGGCGTCGGCGACCCGGGGCACGATGTAGCGCGAGGTCTTGTTGGCGAACCGGGCGGCTCCGGCGAGGAGTTCGGTGTACTCGTTGGCGAGGTACAGCGGCTCCCCGGTCAGCGCGTGGTGCCCCAAGAACCGCGCCACCTCCAAAGGGTCCTTACGGCGCTGAGTTTTCGAGTGCAGAGCCTCGGGGCGGTCGGTCGCCCGAATGGTCAGGCCAGGCCGAAGGATGTCGACGCGTCGAAGCACCGCCGACGCGGTCACCACTCGGTCGAGGTCCTTTCGGCTGGCGAACCCTCGCCGCTGCACCCGCCGCTGTATGAGCCGGACCGCCGGCATGCCGAGGCCAGCGAAGGCTCCAATGAACAGGCCGAACCACAGCACGTACAGCAGCGCGGTCGGCGGCAGGTCCGCCCGGGCCGCCGTGGGCCAAGCCGCCGCCGGGTCGCCGCCGTTGAGGATCATCCGCCCAGCAATGCCGGGCGCATCCGCCGGCGAGGTGCCCGGCCACACGGCGTGGGTAAGCACGCCACCGACCTGCCCGGCCAGCCACAGAGTGAAGGTGCCCAGCAGCGTGCAGAACACGGCAAGGCCCAGCAGCGTCAGCCGGGCCAGGATGTCGGCGCGGGGCATGCCGCGGCGCGGCAGCCGGCTTCCGGGGGACATCAGCGAGCCCGCCATCAGCGCACCTGCCCCACCGCGGCGGACTCCCGCGCCTCGTACTCGGAGTCGGTCAGCTCCCGCGGTTCGTTCTCGGGGTTGTCGCGCATCCGGCTGTCGGTGTCAACCATGGCCTGCTCGACACTGGAGAGCTGGTGCTTGACGACGTAGGAGCGCAACCCGACCTTCCACAGCCCGACCCCGCGGCGCAGATGCAGCAGCAGGTTCGTCTCTGTGTCGGTGGTGCCGAGGAACTCGCGGGCGGCGTCCAGCGAGCCCGGCGCCTGCCGGTACGAGACCCGCACACCGGTATCCTCGATGAGGCCCCGGGCGATACGGACCTGCTCGGAGTCGGCGCTGCCACTGGCCGCCAAGTCCGAGAATCGGTGAAACGCAAGGATGTTCTCCGTGCCCAACGCCCGGGCCAACTTCAGTTGCTCGCGCATCCGCCGTATCAGGCCAAGGTGACGGGTGACCAACGCAAACTCGTCGTACAGGCACACCCTCGGCGGGGCGTCGGGGCGGGTGAGCTCAGCTTCCAGCCACGACTGGGCGCAGGTCATCGCCATCGCCGTCATCTGATCCGAGGTCCGCACCGCCCGCAGGTCGAGGATCGCCCCCGGCTGCTCGAAGTCCACCGTCAGCGTCGCAGCAGTGGGTGCGTCGAAAATCCCGCCGAGGACGCCGGTAATCAGCCGCTCCAGCGCCAGACGGACCCGACGGCTGTCGGCGGCGAACTGGTCGACGTCGTAGTTCACCCCGGCGAGTCGGTGCGCCCACGCCCGCGGGTCACCCATCGCCGCGAGGACCAGCGACAGGGTCGGGGTGGCCAGCCGTTCGGCGCTGGTGCCGTCGTCGCTGTGGGTCACGGCGTCGAGGGCGTATTCGATCAGCGAACGCTCCGCCTCGCTGAGGGCACCACCGAGTTGAATTTCGAGGAGCCCTTCGAGCAGCAGCAGCCGGCGGGCCCGCTGGATCTGCAACCACTCCGGCTCGGCCTGCCCCGGCTGGCGGCGGATGCCCGCGAGGGGGTTCATCACGACACCCGCGCCAGGGCCGACGCGCACCGGCTGGATCCCGCAGCCTCAGCGAGGGCGTCGTACTCGCCCTTGACGTCGACGACGAAGAATCGGGTGCCGAACGGGATTCCCCGAAACGCGATGCTCTTGAGCAGCGACGACTTCGCCGAGCCGATCTCGCCGGTGACCACCATGTTCGGTGCACTGAGCAGCCCTGCCCGGTACAACTCCCGCATCGAGAACACGAACCCCGTCCGGGAGTACACCTCCTGACCGATCAGCGGTCCGTCCACCCCGAGGCCGGGGTCGGCGACGAACGGGTACACGCTGCACAGCTGCGCGCTGGTGGTCACCAGCGGCGGTAGCCGCAGCCGCCAGAACGCGCGCCCGGCGGCCCGCCCCAGAGCGCCGCGCCCGTCAACAGGCGGGGCGCCCAGGAGCCGCTCCGATGTCCGCCGCAGAGCGCGCCGTTCACGCTCCAGGTCCGCCTCGGCCGCCGCGAGATCCCGCCGGTCTGCGGACTGCGCGATGCGGTGCGCGAGCGATCCTTCTCGTTGCACCCGTGCGCGGCTCACGCCAACCATCCCCGCATCGGCTTGAGCCCACGGGCCAGGGGAAGCGCCCCGGCTATGAAACCCTGGTCCTGCTCGCCGTAGAGCACCACCGCCTGGCAGCCGGTACGGCCCAGCACCCGTTTGATCGCCCGCACGTCATGGCGGAGCTGCTCGTCGCTCTCGGCGGTGACGGTGACGACGATCGCGTAGCGGTAGCGCACGTGCCCAGCCGCCTGCTCCCGATCGACCTGCTCCACCGAGCGGGCCTCGTCGTCCTCCCGGGCGGTGCGCACCAACCGCATCTTGCGTTTGGTGATCTCGTCGCCGGCGCGGGCGACCTTGTCGCGGCGGGTCGCCAACTGGGCGAGCTGCGCGGGCACCGGCTCGGCGATGATCGTCACCGCGCGTCGACCCACCGTGCGCGTGAACAGGGCGGTCATCCACGTCATCGCCACCGGCTGACGCGGCATCTCATAGACCCACAGGCTCTGGGAAAACCCGGAGTCGTGGCGGTAGGACGACCAACCGATGTTTTCCGCGGCGATCGGACCCGCCATATGCGGTGCCACCCCCGGCGTGGTCGAGGCCCGCATGTCCACGTGCGGCTGGTCCTCGGGGTCGAACTGGGTACGCAGCACCGCCGCGTACTCCCGGGGCGTCAACCAGCCGACGGTGTCGACGCCGGCCTCCGCGACTGCGGCCTGCACCCCGCCGAGCTTGTCGAGCACGACTGTGGCGATGGCCGCGTCGGTGCCGCCCGCGTCGGTGATCTCCGCCGATAGCTTCTTGGTGTCGAACACGACGCTCAGGTACACCTCGTGGCGCTGCGTCGACGGCGCCGCCGCGGCGGTCAGTTCCGCCAGCGATCGGTACGCGCGAGTGTCGGTGTCGACCGCCTTCTGCACCAGGTAGCGCTGCGCCCGGTTGCCGGAGTCCGGGACGGCGCGGGCCGTCAGCGCCCACCTGGCCAGACCACTGTCGGCGTACTCGGTGCCGAGCAGGTTCAGCACGTCCGCCCACGCGGCCAGGCGTTGCTGTTGCACCGTCGTGTCGGCCAGGACCAGGTTGCTGCCCGCGCAGAGAAGGGACGCGGTGACGGTGTTCTCGCGGCGGTGGTGCAGCAGCCCCACCTCGGTCAATCCGTCGGCGGCTACAGCCGGCAGCCAGCGGTAGCCGGCGGCCGGACCGGGCAGATGCAGATGTGTGCTGCCGGGGGTAGCGGCGAAGGCACCACCGCGGTAGCGGTCCTGACGGGCGGCGCGCTGAGCGAGGGCCCCGGCGACGATGGGCGCCCACTCGGTGACCCGCCGCCCGCGCAGCCGCAGCAGGCCCACCGTGAGCAGGAGCAGCGCCGCGAGCAGCATGCCGCCGGCAGCACCCTGCCGGCCGGTCGCGAGCAGGTTCGCAGCGACGACCAGGCAGATCACGCCGGCGACAGCCGTGCCGATCTGCCCCGCCGAAAAGCCCATGATCGAGCCACGCGTGGACCGCGGCGGAAACTGGAACTGGGTCACCTGGACTCCTCACCTAGACCGGGACGATGGGTACTTCGGCGGCGCCACCCGCGGCGGCGCCCCCAGCGCGACCTGCCCCGGCGCCGGAGGCGGCACCACCTTGCGAAGGCTGGCCTGAGCTGGACGGCCCGCCTGAGCCGGCTGCCGGGCTGTGCCCGGACGTCTCTGACGTCGGAGCCGGTGAGGACGGCGAGTTGGCGGCAGAAGGTGCACCGGTCGGGTTGGTAGCGCCCCCACCGCTCGGGGCCTGCGGGGCGTCCTCGCCCTGCGAGCTGCCGGCTGCCGCGCCGGTGGCCTTCTCCCCGATGGCGTTCGGTGTGACCGGCAGCGCGGGCTGTCCGCTGGTGTCGCCGGGCGCACTGAACCGTCCCTCCGCCGCATCGTGTTGAGCGGTACGGGAATCGCGCTCGATCCCCTCAGCTTCTTGGCCGTTCTCTCCGCCATCGTGTTCATCTGCCGGTTCACCGCTCGGCTTTCCGACCTGGTCGCCGTCGCCGCTTCCTTGTAGGGCTTCCACCGCCTCGGGAATGGCGCTGGGTCGCGTGCCGAGGGGGCCAGCACCGCTGGTGGGGTTGGTCGGGATCGCGTCGGCGTTGCCCTGCATCAGAGATGCGGCGTCCGGGCCGCCACCGCTGTCGCCTCCACCGCTGAGAGGATCGGCCAGACGGCGGGCGGCGGCGTCCATACCGACCGCGCCAGCGGCGGAGGTCAGGAAACCCCTGGCGTCGACGTCGGCCAGGTAGCCGTCCCACATGCTCGTCAACCGCAGCAGAATCCACGGCGCGAGCACCATCAGAATGATCATGAACATGCCGCGCAGCACATTGAGGACGTTGTCGCTCTCGTAAGTGCTGCGCGTGCCGTAGATCCACAGGGCGGCGATGAAGAACTTCGAGCTGGCCAGGGCGTTGCAGGTCCAGAACCACTTACGACCCCACGAGCGCGTCTCGGCCATCACCTGACCGGTCATAGCCATCGCCCCGAACAACGCTGCCCCGGCGGCCAGCAGGGAGCGGAACAACAGCATCACGAACACCAATACCAGCCCGATCACGCTGATCACCGCGACGACGAAGGCCAGCAGGATCGTGCCGGTGTCCGCGGTCAGCGCGTTGAGCGCGTCCACCCACATGCTCGGCTGCCAGTCGCGTTCCTGATTGCGGGCGATCAGCGCCACGGTCGCCTCGTCCCACGCCCCCATCAGGATGTAGGCGATGCCGCCGGCGAAGGCGATCCCGAACATCGCGCGCACCAACCCGCCGAGGGTGGCCAGGGGCCCGGGGCCATTCATGCGCAATCCGTTGATCGCCGTGGAGATGAGGAAGATGAGCAGCACCATCAAGATCAAGACGCCGGAGATGTCGTTGTAGATGGCATAGAACGGCTCGTCCGGCACGGCGGAGGACTGCTCGAACACCACCTCGGCCAGCTTGCTTAACGCCCAGGCGAAACCCGCCACGGCAATGTCGGCCAAGCCCTCGAACCCGGACCGAGCGATATCCTTGGCCTTCTCGTCGACCCTGCAGCTCACACTGAACTTGCAGCCCTCGGGCTTGACCGACGAGAACGGCAGCAGCGACGCACGCAACGCGTCGCATCGATTCTTCTTCGCGGTCCACCGGTCGGCGTTGCCCGCGTCCTCGGCCGCGTTGTCGGCGAACCGCTCGCACCTCACGGGCGAAGCGCCGTCTTTCGGAGACCGATCGTCGAGCACCGACGCCGTATCCGCCGGCGGCGGTGACTGCACCGTGAGCGACACCGCGTCGCAGCGTTCCTGCTCCACGGCGCCGACAGCCTTACCGCAGTCGGTGATCCACCCGTCGCCGGATTCCCATTCCGCCCACGGCAGGCACCAGTTCACCTGCGGTCTCGCCTGCTCCTGGCCAGGCCCGGACAACTGCCGGTCAGACGACGGCGCTGGGCACGGCTTGGCCGGGGCGGACGGAGCAGGCGTCGGGGCGAGTGCTGCCGCAGCAGATTGCGCTGGCACTACCGCGCCGAGCAAGGCCAGCACGCTGATCGCCAGGCCGATCCCCCGCCGGCAAGCGTTGACCCAGGGCATGAGATCAGACCGTCCCCGGCACCCACGAGCGACCGCTGAGCACGTCGAGCAGCGGTTGAGTGTCGCGCGGACCGCCGTCGCGTCGGGTGCCGCGCTGGTCGGGCGGCGGTACCGGCAACGGCCGCTGCGCGGTCACCACACGCCAGCGGTCGAGCGTCCAGCGCATCGTCACCGACTGCACGTACCAACCACCCGCCAAACCCGTCTCCGGGCCGGCGACCACGCCATCGGTCGCTGACCCGCTGAGCGCGCAGAGCAGCAACCGCGCCGTGACCTCGGTGCCCTGCTGCACCTGTGCGTCTACGTCCGCGTCGGGCACCCACACCCGGGCAGCCACGGTCTGGGAGATCTCCTCACCGTCTGCCGGCGGTGAGCCGGCGCCCATCATCTCGGCCAGCGCCGGGCCCGAACCGTCGACTGCGATCGTGTCGATCAACGCCTGCCGCTCGACGTCCGGGTGGCCCGCCGCGGCGGACACCGTCACCACGTACGCCGCCGCCGCGTCACCGGCGCCGCGAGGTGTGCCAGCGAAGCCAACCGGCACTCCCCGAACGAGACGGTCGCCGAAACGCTCAGGCGCATTCTGCTTGGGCGCATCCCCCTCGGGCGCGCTGGCGCGGCCCGCAACGAAGATCGCCATCCCCGCAACGGCCACGCAGACAAGCAGCGAAACTACGGCCGATAGGCGTCCGCCGTCGGTTGCTTTGTAAGTTGCTCCCCGCACGCGGGGCACCCCCTAAATCTCGCTCAACAGGAAGCCGATGATCGATGTCGCCGAACCCACGACGATCGCCACAAGCCCGGCCTTCCACATCATCGATTTGCCTCGATCGCTGATGATGTGCGCGCCGAAGATCGGCCCGATGCCGAACGCGATCGCGCCAGCCGCAAGACCGGCCACGGCGGAGATCACGCCGAGGAACAGCGCGGCGTTTGCAAGCTTGTAGAACAGGTCCGAACGCGGCACCGCCGCCGGGTCAGGGCTGATCCGACCGAAGTCGAAGCCCCCGGACGGCGACGGCGTCGGCGTCGGGTCCGGTGCCAACGCGGCCACCACCGACGGCACCCGCACCGTCATCACGGCAGCTACCCAATGCACGAACACAACCAATTCCTCCCCCGTGTGAAGTCACCGTCCTCAGGCGACAGAAGCCCTCTCGCGTGATGGGCCAGGTTCAGCGGGGCAGTGTTCGACGACGATCGAGGCGACCTCGGTCAACGCGGTCCGCGTGGCCTTACTCAACGACCGCGGATCGAGTGGGTCAGGGCGTGCGAGCACCGGATCGAAGGGCACCCGGACGAGATGCGTCGCCGCCTTTCGCGCCAGGTGCTCGACCGCGCGAACCTCTCGGGCGGTGGAGTGTGTGGTCGTCATGACCACCACCACCGCGGACTCCGCCACCTGATCGAGTCCCGCAGCGCGAAGATGCGCCAGCAACCGCATGGTGTGCTGCAACGCATCAACGGTCGCGCGGGTCACCAATACTGGTACCGTCGACCAGCCCAACGCCCGCCACGTCGGCGTGTTGTCCGCCGCAGGGAGATCCAGCAGCGCCATGGCGTAGACCGACCGCAGATGGCCGATCACACCGAAGGTCTCCGGCCAGGTGGTTGGGCGCCGCTGCGCCGTCATCTTGCTCTCACCGACCAGAACGCGCAGGCCTGTCGGCCCTCGCTGCATCAACCCTTCAGCGAACAGAGGGTCAGCCAACCGCTCCTCCGCGACCGCCGCATCCCACGTTGATGCGGAGTTGCCCCGGGCCACACGATGGCCCAGCCCACCCCACGCACGCCCGGTCGCGTCCATCGCCACGATAGGAGCAGGGCTGGCAAGCGCCAGCACACCACCGAGCGCAGCCGTGAGCGTCGAACGACCAACACCGCCGTCCGCAGACGACAGGCTCACCAGGGGGCACCCCGCCTGCAATGACGCTGCCCGCAGCCACAGCGACTCCACCTGGCTGCCGCCGCCGAACTCGCGGGGAATCTCCCGCGGAGCCCGTTCCGGTTCCCGCGCCCACCACGGGCCGCTCTCTGCAGCCGCAGCTGGCACGGTAGATCGGCCGGGTTCGCTTGGCGGAGCGGGCGATGCCCGCTCCGCCAGCGCCCCCCACTCGCCGGCCCCCGACACCTCCGAAGAGGTCCCGGAGCCGGCGAGGTGGCCTGATCGGTCAGTCGATAAATCCGACACGTCCGCCTCCCCCCGAGGGCTTGCCGCACAGCACAGGCCAGCGACGGCAAGACACCGCCGCGAGCCGGTCCCCCGTTACTGTCACGACCTGGACGTCGACCACACGATCAGGCCAAATCAGAGACCGCATCGCCACAAGGCGTCACGCCCTCACGAACGCATCACGAGCCTCGCAACCCCCTCCAAGGAGGCCGACCGATGCGCTACCCTCAACCAACCAAAGTTGGCGTGAGACCAACTTTGTGTGGATCGGACACTGAGAGTCAAGCACAGATCACGGCAGGGTTCCACACAAACTTGGGTTCGGGCCAACTTTAGTTGGAGTCGGGGGGCACCACGATGCGACAGAACGAGAAGCCACCCAGTGGCCCGAGCCCAGCGCTGATCAGCGAGCGGCTCCAGGAGCTGTACGTCAAGCACCGCCCGAACCACGTCTACACCGACGCCGAGGTGGCCGACGCGCTCAAAGCCAAAGGGCTCCGCATCTCGGCGGAGAACATCCGCAAGCTCAGGATCGGAGCGCACGACAACCCCACAGCCTCCACGCTGACGGCCCTGGCCGACTTCTTCGGCGTCGGTGCGGGCTACTTCCTTGACCCGGCACCGGTCAACGCGAAGGTACAAGTGATGACGCGCTCCATCGAGCAACTATCCGACGGAGCAAGGGAAGGCATCGACGCCATCATCCAAAGCACCCTGAGGATGGAGCAAGCCGCGCGGGAGTCCGCCCAACTCGCCGCCGAGCAAGCCCGGCGAGACGCGCACTGATCTCGCTGTCCACAACAGGGGCGAACCACCCGAACCGGCCGACGCGCCCGCAGCCTCGATCTGGCCCGGGTAATGCCACGCTCTCGCCCGCACCGCGACGACCGACCGCGCGCCTGCGGCGACTTCGGGCCGCCGTCTGCAGTTGCCAGCCAGCCGGAATCACGAACCGAACCAACCAATGGTGGCCGCATCTCCACGTACGCCAAAGCCGCAGGCCACCGTCGCCGCCGACACCTCGAAGGCGCATGACGAGCAGATGCATGCCTGGTCAGAGCTGAGGTTCATCGCTAGCGTCACGAGGCTCCGACGCCAGACGGCGTCAAGAGCCACCGGTGAACGCCACGGCCGGAAGGGGCGTATTGCATGGTAGATCGATGGGCCGTAGAGCGTGCAGTTCGAGACGCTGACTGTTGCCTTAGCCCTTCCGGGCGCCACCTTATCCTGACGCTCTTGACCTGGACCGATACCGCAACCGCAGTGATCCCTCCGCAATTCTCGCCGAGCTTGACAGACCTGGAACGTGCGACAGGCTTGGCCCGCTCCACGATCGGAGTCTGGCTAAATCGACTTGAGAAATTGGGCTGGGTCATCCGCTTCAGGCCGAAAGTGGAAGACGCTCGCCGCAGAAAGGCACGGACCGCCTATCGCCTTCGAGTTCCCACGGGGGCAGGGGTTGGTACGGCTACAGAACCACCGCTAGTCCGGCAGCCGGACAGATCTAGTACGGGTGCCGGACTGGATCCAAACAACAAACATCATCCCACCGCGCGAAGCTCATCGAACACCCGCCCGAGTCACTCCTACACCCCAGGAGCCAATGGCTACTGCTCTTATCCCGATTGCGGCAAGTCCGCGCCGCTTCACTGAACGGATGAAACGGTCGTTCGGAACAACGCCAAGACGGACGCTAATGACAGGGCACCCAATTAACGGTCGATTCCCTGCTTGCATTTCCAGCCGGCGACAGATCCCGCGGTGGGGTCCGGCCCCGCAAGACCGGGCCCCACCAGACGGCTAAGTTAGAGGGTGCGGCTCATTGGTCAGCGCTGACAGGGCAGCGGCGATTTCCTGCGGTGTTGCTTTCACGTAGGTGGCTGTAGTGCCAGCGTCGCCGCCACTCTCCGAATGACCGGCGTACGCTCGCGCGATGGCATAGCCAAAGTTCCTTTCCACCCATGTCAAAGTAGTGTGACGTAACCAGTGGGTGCTGATCTGTTGCACGCGGACCCACGGCAGGTGCTCGCCGATGCGTACCCACAGATGGTCGTAACGCCGCCGCGTGATGGGCGCACCGTCCCGATAGCGCAGCAGCTGCCCCGCCTCCGTCGCGCCCCGCTCCTCAGCATGGCGCTGCAGGTATCTCATCAGCGTGGGGGAAACTGGTTGCCAACGCACCGAGTCCCCCTTCTCTCGAAGCAGAATCAAACATTGGTCCGGGTCAAGGTCAACCGGACGAAGCGCCAGAGCTCCACCGCGCCGACACGCCGTTTCGGTGTGCAGCCGCAAGAGCAAGGTGTCGAGGGCCGGATCGTTGCCTGTGCTAGCCGCAACCTCGTTTATCTCGGCCAGCCGCGTGTCCGCCACCGCCCGACGCGTGCTTGGTAGACGCCGCGGCTTCGCCACCTTCAAAGCAGGGTTGTCAGCCTCTGCGATGAAACCATCGGCTACTGCCCTTTTGTAGAGACACCGCAAGGCGGCAATCAGGTGCTCCGCCGCGCTTCGGCCTCCGCGGGCATTCCGCCGAGCCACAACGTGCGCCTTGACGTACTCCGCCAACTTTTCAATTTCCGACGGCGTGGGCTCGTCGAGCCTGCGTTGCCCCCAGTGTTCCACCACACGGTTCCAGTAGGAGCCATAGGCACGTTTCGTACCTTCCGAGACCGCAGCCGCCACCACGGGAACGTATTCGGCGAAGGTCGGCGCCGGAGGCCGAGCCACGGCGGCCTCCATAAGGTCGGCAGGCGAGATGCCCATCCGAGCAAGAAGGAGCCGAGCCGCTGCCACCTCAGCTTGACTCGCCGATGCGTCACTCATGCTCGCCCCCGAAGACCGCATCGTGAGCCTGCCCGATCATCTCGTCGATCTTTGCCGGTGGATGAACCACCAGGCGGTTGCTGGCCGGTTCAGCCACGATGAGTACGCGGTCGCCGGCGGCGAGGCCGCACCATTGACGGACCACTGCCGGCAGTCGGATGTGGCCTTCCTTCGTTACCTTGAAGACGCCTTGCTTGTCAGCTGATACGACGATCAGCCCTCGACGCTCCCGAATGCTCAGTCGCAATCCGGGGGTCCACTGGAGTTCCTTCATCGCGCACCGGTCGGCGATCCGACCACGCGAGTCGAGCGTCGCCACACCATAAACAGCTGCGCTGCTTCGCGTGGCGGCAAGACTCGGAAGTGGTAGCGGAGGACGCCTCATGGCCGCCGAGGGGGAGCCAGGAGCAACGCGCACGCCAGGTGCCAGACCGGGCAGAGCAACGGCGGGAATCACTGACGAGCCGCCGCGCGTCATCGCGGAGTTCGTCCGGCGCTGGTCACTGAGAGTAGTGCCAGGCGCAGTGTCTGATGGGTTTCGGCGGTGGTCAAGCATCCTTGACCACCGCTACGTCTACGTCGCACATATGAGACGTACTCGTGTCCGAGGGGGGACTTGAACCCCCACGCCCTATACGGGCACTAGCACCTCAAGCTAGCGCGTCTGCCATTCCGCCACCCGGACCTACACGTTCAGCCTACCTCGCCGACCCAGATGATCTTCACATCAGAAGGTCGGCCCAGCGGGCCGCACGGGGAGTTACTGTACACGCCGCTCGTGGATCATGCACATCGCCGTACACCTCCCCCGCCGGGACGCTCCCACCGCTGCTCAACGGGCTCGTTGAGGGTCACCGACGCGCCGCCGCAGGCGGGTCCGGGTAGCGGTCGGCCGCCCTCTGCCGGCAGCATTGGCACGTGTCCCATCCCTCTCCCTTGGCGGCGGCCCAGCACCGGGCCCTCGCCCTGCGCGCCGCGGGCGACCTCGGCGCCGCCCGGCAGCTGCTGGCTGAGGTCGTCGAATTCGCGCGCCCGCAGTTCGGCGAGGACCACCCGGAGATGCTGCACACCGCACACCTGCTGGCCCGGTTGCACCGTGAGGCGGACGACCCGCTCGCCGCCCGCCGGGTGTTGGAGGAGGCATTCGCGGCGGGCGAGCGGCGGTGGGAGCACTCCGACCCGGCGCTGCTCGCGCTCGCCTTCGAGCTCGCCGAGGTGGCCGAGGAACTGGGCAACCGCCACGAGGCCCGCCGCAACTACACCCGGGTCGCGACCGCCGGGCCCGCCGCGCTCGGGGAGCAGCATCCCGCGGTACGCGCCGCCCGCGCTACCTCGGCGGGCCGCCCCCGGCCCGCCGCCGGCGGCCGAGCCCGGCCCCGACCGATGCTGGCAGCCAGTCGGCACTGTCCGGTCCGACCGCTGTCCCTGGCGACCTTGG
>NZ_JAEVHM010000010.1 GCF_016802865.1 Micromonospora parastrephiae
CGACGCCGGTGCCGGCGCCCGGGCCGCCGCCGCGCGCCCCCCGCGCCGCGTCGCAGTCCATCGTGACCCGGCATCTGGACGGTTCGGTGGAGGTGGTCACCGACCTCGACGGCGACGGTGTCGCCGACATCGTCCAGATCGACGTGGACGGCGACGGGGTTCCGGACATCACCTACGTGGACAGTGACGGCGACGGCCGGCTGGACACCGTGCTGCGTGACCCGGGCGCGGTCGGCGCCCACCGGGGCGCCTGACCGGCCGTTCGGCTCAGAGCTTCGCCATCACCTCGCTGGCCACCAGCTCGAGGTGCGCCAGGTCGGAGAGGTCCAACACCTGGAGGTAGATGCGCTGGCTGCCGGCCTCCGCGTAACGGCCGATGGTGTCGAGGACCTCGGCGGGCGTGCCGGCGGCCCCGTTGGCGCGCAGTTCGTCCGGTTCGCGGCCGATGGCGGCGGCCCGGCGGGCCACCTCGGCGTCGTCGCGCCCGCAGCAGAGCACCAACGCGTTGGACCAGGTCATCTCGGCCGGGTCGCGCCCGATCTCGGCGCACGCCGCGCGGACGCGGTCGAACTGCGCCACCGTGTCCGCCACGGACGCGAACGGCAGGTTGAACTCGTCGGCGTAGCGGGCGGCCAGCCGAGGGGTGCGCTTCGGCCCCATCCCGCCGAGCAGGATCGGCGGGCGGGGCTGCTGGACCGGCTTGGGCAGGGCGGGTGAGTCGACGATCGGGTAGTACCGGCCGTCGTACCGGAACCGCTCCCCCGCCGGCGTCGCCCAGAGCCCCGTGATGACCGCGAGCTGCTCCTCCAGGCGGTCGAACCGCTCCCCCAGCGCCGGGAACGGCATCCCGTACGCGGTGTGCTCGTCGGCGTACCAGCCGGTGCCGATGCCCAGCTCAACCCGGCCGCCGCTCATCTGGTCGACCTGCGCCACGGTGATCGCGAGCGGGCCCGGCAGCCGGAAGGTGGCGGCGGTCATCAACGTGCCGAGCCGGATCCGGCTGGTGTCCCGGGCCAGGCCCGCCAGGGTGGTCCAGGCGTCGGTGGGGCCGGGTTCGCCGCTGACGTCGCCCATCTTCAGGTAGTGGTCGGATCGGAAGAACGCTCCGTAGCCGGCGTCCTCGGCGCAGCGGGCCACGGCGAGCAACTGGTCGTAGCTGGCGCCCTGCTGGGGTTCGGTGAAGATCCGCAGTTCCATGATCCGAGCATAGGCAGCCGGGCCCGTCGCCGCTGCCAGCCGGGCCGACCGGTGCCCCGGCCGGCCCGGCGACCGGTCAGACGTAGGGTCGGGTGGCGTACGCGGTGCGCAACGCCGCCAACCCGGCGGCCTTGGGCGAGAGGGTGCCCCACCCGGAGTTGAAGTAGTTGGTCCGCACGATTCGCGGTCCGCGCTCGGCGTTGAGCTGCGCGATGGCCGCCGGGACGCTGGCGATCCAGCCCGGCTGGTTCGGGATCTCGGCGGATCGCACCCCCCACTCGGCGATGATCACAGGCCGGGACAGCGCCACCGGTCCGAGGTCCGCGACCGCCCAGTCCTTGGTGCGGCGGAACCGGGACAGCGCGGTGTGGCTGGCGCTGGTCCCGTAGGCGTTCCACTGGAGGAAGTCCAGCCGGGACATCAGCGACTCCGGGTGGGTGCGCTGGAAGCAGGCCCGGTCGAAGCCGCCCGACCCGATTGAGAACGTGGTGCCGGGAGGCAGCGTCCGCGCCTTGAACCAGACAAGGATGTAGTTCATCGCCTGCACGGCCCGCGCGTCCGACTCGGCCCAGGTGTACGCCTTGCCGTCCTCGGTGGTGCCGAACTCGTGATCGGTGTCCAACTCCGAGGCGAGTTGGATGTTCACCCCGAAGCCGAGCAACCGGTACTGCGCCAGGGCACGGTGGAGCAACCCGTCACACTGGCCCTTGAGCACCTGGCCGTACCCGTACGCCTTGGGCCAGGTGGTGCCGGGGCGCTGCTGGATGGTCATCGACGGCGCCGGCACGGTGTAATCGGTGACGTCCACCCGGAAGCTCTGCGGCCCGGTGTTCGCGGCGCCGTAGTGCTTCAGTTCCAGCACCATGTTCATCTGCACCCCGGCCTTGCCCAGGTTGATCAGCCAGGGCCGGTTGTAGCCGGGAAAGATGTAGCCGTCGGCGAAGCTGCGGTACTGGGTGAGCGAGCGGAAGTTGCCACCGGCCATGTCGGCCGTCGGATCGGCACCCCCGGAGAGGTAGTAGCCACCGAGCACCGGCTGGCTCAGGGCGTAGTCGGCAACGGCCGTCGCGCTGTGTCCGGCGGAGTCACGGACCTGGACGGTGACGCGCGGCATCATGCCACCGCTCGGTATTCGGCCCGCGCGCCGTTGTCGGAGACCCGGGTCCAGGTACGCCCGGAGTCGTCGCTGACGGTCACGGTGAGTGGGTCGATGACGGCGGTGACCTTGACCGGTGCGCTGCTGTTGCCCTGCGCGTCGGTGACGACGATGGTGACGGTCAACGGTTTGGTGTCGGCGTCGGAGTAGGTGACGGTCAGCAGCATCTGGTCACCCGGTGCGTACACGGATGCGCTGAGGGCTGCGGTCGCGATGGGAATGGCCATGTCGGACCCTCTCTGCTCTGGTCGCCAGGGTCGGGCGTGCGAAAACGCGACGCCGGCCCCGGGCGGAGTCCACGGTGGCGGAGGCCGGCAGGCGTGAATGCGGCGGCGCGGCCGCGAAGCGGCGGGAGCCTGGCTGCCGGGGTGATGACGTCCTTGTCCGGGTGGGCGGTGACATCGCTACGGGCGCCCGCAGCGGTGGAGGCAGGCTGGGCCGGGGCGGACGATGCTGTCCGCGCCGTGCCCGAGGAATGGGATGTGGCCCGACATCCGTCCGCCTCTTCTCCTGCCTTAACAGTGCTCTACCAGGGGCTTTACCGTCTTGTCCGGTTTGCGACAGTGCTGGCGGCTCGCCCATGAACGGGCAATCCGGTAAACGCGCCGCCGCCCTGTCCACCGAGGAACGGCGTCGTGGCCCACTGCCTGTCGTGACGACGGCGCGACCACCTGGCGCCCAGCGAGGCACGGTAGCTTGGTGATCATGGCGGGCTGGGAGCTTCGACCCGCCTCGATGGCGGACGTCGAGGCGGTGGCAGAGCTGCGCGCGCTGGTGCTGCGGGCGGATCTGGAACGACTGGGGCGGTACGACGAGGAGCGCGTGCGGCAGCGCCTGCGCGACGGTTTCGTGCCGGCGTACACCTGGGTTGTCGAGGTGGACGGCGCGTTCGCGGGCTGCGTGGCGCTGCGGCCGGCCGCGGACGCCCACTGGCTGGAGCATTTCTACCTGGCCCCGCACCTACAGGGCAGCGGCATCGGCACGGCAGTGCTGCGCGGGCTGCTGGAGCGGTGCGACCGCGCCGGCGCGCTCGTCCGGCTGAACGTGTTGCACGCCTCGCCGCAGTGTCAATGTACCGTTGACACGTGACGGCTGAGCTGGCTCGGTTGGCCGAGGTTCGCGCGACCCGCGCCGGGCTGGACGAGCAGGAGTTGGATCTCATCGACCGGGCGCGCCACGACGGCGCGACGTGGGCGCAGATAGCGACGGCGTTGGGTCTCGGCAGTCGGCAGGCCGCCGAGCAGCGTCGTCACCGCCTGGTGGCGGCGCGGCGGTCCCGTCGGCAGCGCCTCGACCTTGTCCTCCCGCCGCAGATCGTGACACTGCGGACCGCCGTGGCGGATCTCGAACGGTGGATCGCCGCGGACCGACGGTGGGACCGCCGGTTTCGTCGGGCGGCGCTCGTCCGCAGCACTGTGGACGTCGCCCTGGACGCGGCGCCGGGCTCGCTGTACGCGTTGGCCCTGCACCTCGTCGCCGATCTGGCCGAAGCGGGCGAGGAGCTGCCGCCACCGGTCCGGTCCGCCGCGGCGAAGCTCACCGCCGTCCTGTCAACCAGTCGTTGACAGGCCGGCACGAGTATTGCCCCGATCAGGCTCAACATTCAGGGTATGAGTCATCCCGACTCAACCTGGAGGGCTCATGCGCCGTAACGCGGGGCTGTTCGTGGCGATCTCGCTCCTGTCCGGTTTCGGCAGCAGCGCGATGTCCCTGGTCGCCGGCATCTGGATCCTGGACCTGACCGGCTCCACCGGCCTCGCGGCACTCGCCGGCCTCTGCGTGTACGCCCCGGTCCTCGCCGGCCCGTGGCTGGGCGCGGTGTTGGACCGGGCGCCCCGGCGCCCGCTGGTCATCGCCGTCAACCTCGTGCTGGCCGCGGTCCTGCTGACACTGTTCGCGGTCCGGGGACCTGGGCAGACCTGGCTGATCTTCGCCGTCTCGTGCGCGTACGGCGTCAGCTACGTCCTGATCGACGCCGGCGAAAGCGCGCTGCTGCCGTCCGCGCTGCCGCCGTCGCAACTCGGCGACGTCAACGGGTGGCGCTCAAGCGCGCAGGAAGGTATGAAACTGATCGCTCCGCTGGCCGGCGCGGGCCTCTACGCCTGGCTCGGCGGTCACGCGGTCGTCGTCCTCAGCGCGGCGGCGCCGGTCCTGGTCGCCACCCTGTACGCGGCCGTCCGCCTGCGCCGGACGCCACCCCACCAGCTGACCCGGCCGGACCACGGTTTGCGGGCCGGCATCTCGATCCTGTCCCGGCAGCGGGCGACGCGCGTACCGGTGGCGCTCGCCGCCGCGTCGATCGCCATGTCCGGCTTCACGACCGCGGCGATCTACACGATCGTCGTCTCGGAGCTGCGCCTACCGACGACGTTCCTCGGGGTGCTGGCCAGCGCTCAGGGCGCCGGTTCCATCGTCGGTGGACTGGTCGTCGGGCGGCTCATCAGCCGGTGGGGCACGGTCGGCGTCGGCATGGCCGGGACGGTGCTGTTCGCCCTCGGCTGCCTGGCGCGTTGCCTGCCGTGGTGGCCGGTCACGGTCGCCGGCGCCGTCCTCGCCGGCGTCGGCCTGCCCTGGACCCTGGTCGCCGCGGTGACCGCCGTGCAGACGCACACGCCGGCACCGCTGCTGGGTCGGATCTCCGCGACCGCCAACACGGCGATGTTCGGGCCTCTCGTGGTGGCGATCCCCCTCGGCTCCGCGGCCGTCCACCTCGGCGCCCGCCCACCGCTCATCGCCGCCGTGGTGATCTGCCTGACGGCCGTGGCCGCCACGTCGTACCGCCCGCTGTCCCGGCAGAACCCGGAAACACCGGCCACGCGCGACCGCCGTCGCAGGGCACGTCGACGCGGCTTGCCGCGCCCAGGGGCCTGCCACGTGCCGCCACATCCACTTGGCGCCAAACGACGCGACGAGCGTGGATACAGTCGACCCATGCCGCTCAGTACGGACGAGGTCGAGTTGTTCGAGCGCTCCAGGGCCCGCCTGGAGGCGATCGCCTACCGTCTGCTGGGCTCGGCGAGCGACGCGGAGGACGCGGTCCAGGACACATTCCTGCGCTGGCAGGCCGCCGACCGAAAGCACGTCGAGACGCCCCAGGCGTGGCTGACGAAGGTGCTCACCAACCTGTGCCTCAACCAGCTCACCTCGGCGCGCGCCAGGCGGGAGACCTATGTGGGCACGTGGCTGCCCGAGCCGGTCCTCGCCGGGGACCGGATGCTCGGCCCGGTCGACACCGTCGAGCAGCGCGAATCGGTGTCGATGGCGGTGCTCACCCTGATGGAGCGGTTGTCGCCCAACGAGCGCGCGGTGTACGTGCTGCGCGAGGCCTTCGGTTACCCGCACAACGAGATCGCCGACATCCTGGGCGTCACCGAGTCGAACTGCCAGCAGATCTACCGGCGCGCCAAGCAGCACGTCGCCGCCGGCCGTGCCCGCGCCGAGGTCGACGGAGCCGCCGCGCGGAAGATCGTCGAGGAGTTTCTCGCCGCCGCTACCACCGGCGAGACCCAGCGGCTGGTCGAGCTGCTGACCGACGACGTGACGAGCATCGGCGACGGCGGGGGCAAGATCCCGGCCCGGACCGCGCCGGTCGTCGGCGCGCTGGCGGTGGCGAAGTTCCTGCGTGGCCTGTTCAAGCCCAGCGACGTCAAGCGGGACCTGGTGGGCGGCAGCCCCGCCCTCCACGCCGCGACCGTCAACGGCGGCCCGGCGGTGGTGGTCGTGGTCGACGACCGGGTCGTCGGCGTCATGACCCTGAAGGTGACGCCGGAGGGCGTCGCGGACATCCGCAGCCAGGTCAACCCCGACAAACTCGAACGGTTCACCCGCCACTGGTCCACCTCCGAGCACGGGGAACCCCTCATCCAGGTCTGGTGACCCAGGTCTCAGCCGACTCCTGTCAGCAATCGCGCCGCTGTCCGGTTCAGGAAGCGACCACGACCGAGACAGGAGTGCCACCATGAAGCACCGCATCGTCGTCCTCGGGGCCGGATACGCCGGAGCCACCGCCGCCGGTCGCCTCGCCCGGCGGCTGCACCCGGACGACACCGAGATCACCGTCGTCAACGCCGACGCCGACTTCGTCGAGCGGGTCCGCATGCACCAGCTCGCCGCCGGGCAGGGTCTCAAGCGCCACGAGCTGAGCCAGGTGTACGCGGGCACCGGCGTGCGGGTCCGCCTGGCGCGGGTCACCGCCGTCGACGTCGACCGCCGGACCGTCGCGCTCGTCGACGGGAACGGCGCCGACGAGCTGGCGTACGACACCCTGGTCTACGCCCTCGGCAGCGCCGCCGCCGACCACGGCGTGGCGGGCGTCGCCGAGCACGCGTACGACATCGCCGGCCGGCCGTCGGCGCTGCGGCTGCGCGACCGCCTCGCCCAGCTCGCCGCCGGTGGGACGGTGCTCGTCGTCGGCGGCGGTCTCACCGGCCTCGAAGCGGTCACCGAGATCGCCGAGGCCCGGCCCGACCTCGACGTCGCGCTCGCCACCCGGGGCGGCCTCGGTGACTGGCTCAACGAGAAGGCTCAGCGGCACCTGCGCGGCGTCGTCGAGCGGCTCGGCATCACCGTCCACGAGCACACCGACATCGCACGGGTCGACGCGACCGGCGCGGTCACCGGCGACGGCCGGATGATCCCGGCCCAGGTGACCGTGTGGACGGCCGGCTTCGCCGTCCACCCCATCGCCGCCGCCACGACCCTGACGGTCGCGGCGACCGGGCAGATCATCGTCGATTCCACGATGCGCTCGGTCTCACACCCGGAGGTGTACGTCGTCGGCGACGCCGGACTCGCCGACGGGCCGGGCGGCAAGCCGCTGCGGATGTCCTGCGCCTCGGGCGTCCCGATGGCGTGGCAGGCCGCCGACGCCATCGCCGCGCGCCTGACCGGTCAAAAGAAGATCCCGAAGGCCCCGCTGCGCTACTTCAACCAGTGCATCAGCCTCGGCCGCCGCGACGGCATCATCCAGTACGTCACCGCCGACGACCGGGCCAAGCCGTCCCTCATCACCGGGAAGCTGGCGGCCCGGTACAAGGAGTTCGTCTGCAAGGGCGCCGCCTGGGGCGTCTCCCACCCGGTGCTGTACCCGGTGCGCCGCCGCCGCATCGTCGCGCCCCGGACGGAGACCGTCGCGACGATGTCGTGACCACGCAGCTTGCGGCCTCAGCGGTCGGAGCCGCACAGTGCCGCGTCGACGGTCTTGTTCACCTCGGCGAGCATCTGCTCGCTGGTCGGCAGGCCGGTCACCGCGACGACTGCGCTCCGGCCGTCCCGGGTGGCCAGGTTGCGGGTCTCGAAGCCCTGGATGTCACCGCCGTGACCCCAGGCGTAGCCGCCGCAGGAAAGCTCGAACCGGGCGATGCCCAGCCCGTACTCGTACTCGCCGGTCGGCTCGAACCCGGGCGCGGGCACGGTCGTCATCATGGCCACCTGCTGCGCGGGCTTGAGCAGCCTGCCGCCCACCAGCGCGTCGAAGAAGGCCCGCAGCTCGTCCGGCGTCGAGACCAGTTGGCCGGCGGACCAGCCCAGGGACGGGTCCATCTCGGTGACGTCCACCCACGGGGCGCCCGGCGCCACCGCGACGTAGCCCTGCGGGTGACTGCCGCGAAGCCGCTGTTCCCCGACGCCCGGCCAGTAGGTGTCGCGCAGACCGAGGGGTTTGATGATGCGGTTGGTGATCTCCTCGCCGATCGGGCGTTCGGTGACCTGCTCGACGATGAGGCCGGCGAGAACGTAGTTGGTGTTGCTGTACTCCCACCTCTCGCCCGGCGCGAAGTGCGGTGCGCTGGTGAGCGCGGCGTCCACCAGCCGGCGTGGCTCGTAGTACGAGTGGCTCTTGTCGATCAGGTCCTGCGACCTGGTGAACAGCACGTCGTCGTAGTCGGCCAGGCCGCTCGTCTGCCCCAGCAGCTGACGTACGGTGATCTTGCTGCCGTCGTTGCCGTTGCCGCGCACGACGCCGGGCAGGTAGTGCTCGACGGTCGCGTCCAGGTCGATACGGCCCTCACCCACCAGGTGCAGGACGACCACCGCGGTGAAGGTCTTGGTGTTGCTGCCGATGCGGACCTGGCCGTCGCGGGGAACCGGGCGGTGCGTCTGGAGGTCGCCCACCCCCGCGGTGTAGTCACGGACCCGCCCGCCGGTCCCCCGCACGGAGGCGAGCACGCCGGGAAAGCCGTCCTCGCTGACCAGGCGATCCAGTCGCTGCTGCACGGCGTCGCGCGGGCCGGCGGGTCGACTGGTCTCGGCGTCGGCGAACGCCGAGGGGCCGGTCAGGGCGGCGCCGACGGCGACGGCGGCCAACGCGCCGGCTGCCACCCGCATGCTTCGACGGCGGCGGACCGGATCGCTCGATCTCCTGGGCATGGTGACTCCTCGGTATCGGAAACGCTTGACCCCATCAATGGTTCAAGAAGCCCGATACCGGGGCGATCCCCTCTGCTGCCCTCCTGCGGTACAGCCTGCGCTACCCCAGCACCGACATCGACGCAGCGGTCGGGCGGGCTCGTGGCGCTGTGCGCCTGCCCCGACCGCCGGGCCCGCCCAAGAGAGACATTCGCCTCGTGCCCGAATCCGAGCCAGATGACGATCAAGTCGACGAAGATTGTCCCCGTGACGAGCAACAACGCGCACCGGGGATGGTCCACCAGAACGGCCTGGGAGGGCCGGTTCAACGCTCCGCTGCGCGCGTTCCTGCGCACCGAGACCGGTGGCGCGAGGGTGGTTCTGGTCGCCGCGGTGGTGGCTCTCGTGTGGGCCAACCTGGACGTGTCGTCGTACGAGTCGGTCTGGAGCACCTCGTTTTCGGTCCAGCTTGGTGACTGGCCCGTGTCACACGACCTGCGTTACTGGGTCAACAGCGGCCTCATGACGTTCTTCTTCCTGGTCGCGGGGCTGGAGTTACGCCGGGAGTTCGACATCGGCGAGCTGCGGGAGCGGCGTCGACTGGCATTGCCGATGCTGGCCGGGTTCGGCGGCATGCTCCTGCCGATCGCAATCTATCTCGCGATCAACGCCGGGCATCCCACAGCTGCGGGCTGGGGTGCGGTGATGTCCACGGACACGGCGCTCGCGCTCGGCGCGTTGGCCGTGTTCGGGCCGCGGTTCTCGGATCGGCTGCGGGGTTTCCTGCTGACCGTCGCCGTCGTCGACGACGTTGTCGCGATCGCGGTGCTGGCGATCGCCTATCCGGAACATCCCTCGCCGACGGCGTTGGTCGTCGCGGCGGCGATCTTCGGCGCTGTCCTGCTGCTCCGCGGCTGCGGCGTGCGGTTCGGACCGTTCTACGCGCTGCTGGGGGTGGCGGCCTGGCTCGCCGTCTCGGAGTCCGGCGTCGATCCGGTCGCCGTGGGCCTGGTGATGGGGTTGCTGACGTACGCGTACGCACCCGGCCGCAGCGACCTGCAGCGGGCGAGCGATCAGTTCCGCCTCTTCCGGGAACAGCCCACCCCGCAGCTCGCTGTCATGGCCCGGGCCGGACTCATTTCGGCGCTGTCGCCGAACGAACGGCTGCAGAACCTCTACCACCCGTGGGCGAGCTACGTGATCGTGCCGCTCTTCGCACTGGCGAACGCCGGGATCGTGATCGACGGCGAGCTTCTGTCCAGGGCCGTGACCTCCCCGGTGACGCTCGGCGTCGTGGTCGCGTACGTCGTCGGCAAGCCGGCGGGAATCGTGGCCACCTCGTGGCTGGTGGCCCGGCTGAGCGGCAACCGGTTCCGGCCCCCCGTCGGCTGGCTTGCCGTCGCCGGGGTCGGCACGGTCTCCGGTATCGGGTTCACCGTCGCGCTCCTCATCGCCACCCATGCCCTCAGCGGCCCCGCCCTGGACGAAGCGAAGCTCGGCATCATCATCGCGACGCTTGGTGCGTCCCTCGTCACCTGGCTGGTGTTCCGCTCGGCCGGGCGACTCTCGCCGGGACGGCGTGCGCGCGCGCTGCTGGGCGTCGCCGAGGGGATCGTCGACCTGACGCTGCCGGTCGATCCACAGCGCGACCACGTGCGCGGTCCGCGTGAGGCGCCGGTGACGGTCGTGGAGTACGGCGACTTCGAGTGTCCCTACTGTGGGCAGGCCGAGCCGGTGGTCCGGGAACTGCTGGCCGACTTCGCCAACGTCCGCTACGTCTGGCGACACCTGCCGCTCACCGACGTCCACCCGCATGCCCAACTCGCCGCCGAAGCGGCGGAGGCCGCGGGCGAGCAGGGCGCGTTCTGGCAGATGCACGATCTGCTTCTCGCACACCAGAACGCGCTGAGTCCCACCGACGTGCTCGGCTATGCCGCGCAGCTCGGCCTGAACCTCGACGGGTTCCGGGAGCACATGGCGCAGCGGATGGGCGTCGACCGGATCGCCGAGGACGTCGACTCCGCCGACCTCAGCGGCGTCACCGGCACCCCGACATTCTTCATCAATGGCCGGCGCCACCACGGCGCATACGACATCGCCGCACTCTCGGCGGCGGTGAAGGCGGCGTTCGCCGGCGCCAGGCTGCGCCCCGAGTACCACCCTCGGGATCCCGGGCGTCGCGAGGGCGGGCCCGCGAGCTGACCGCGCGGGAGGAGGTGTTGGTCGGTGCCTTTGAAGCTGAATCGTTTGCGACACCAGCTCCAAAGGCAGCCCGACACCCTCGCGGCCCTCCGCACGACGATGCGGCCCGCCACCCGATTCAGCCCAGGACAGCTGACTCGCCGGCTTGCGCGTACGAGCGAGGACGCCGGCCAGGTCGCTCATGTCCGTCACGATCGCGTCCGCACCGGCGGCACGTTCAGGGAACGAGCGTGACCTCCACCAACCGACTCCAGCTCGTCTCCGCGCCCTCCCGAGCCGCCTCCTGCTCGGGCTGGTCACGACGCAACGCCAGGTCGGCCACCCCGACGAGCACCTGCGCGATCAGGGGCGCATGCCCCGTCTCGGTGGCCGTCCGGAAGGCCGCGACGCGGTGTGCGTGGGCCTCGTCGAGGTCCTCGGCAACGTAGCCGAGCAGGTCATGTACCACCGCGCGGACGTACGCCCGTTCGGCGTCCGCACCCAGCATCGCCAACGCGACGTCGAGTTGCCGGTGTGCCTGCTCGGCGTCGCCACGCCAGCGAGCGAGATCGGCCTTCGCCAGCGCCAACTCCGCCAACGCGTGCGGCCAGGAGACGCGTTCCGCGTACCGCTGCGCCTCCGCCATGGCGGCCGCGCTCGATTCCGCGTCGCCCAGCAGCCAGTACAACTGGGCCTGCCGCGACCGCATCGACACGACATCCTCGTTGGCGCCGACCTCCGTGACGACCGCGATGGCCTGTGCGTAGTACTCACAGGCGCCGGCGAACTCACCGCGCATCGCGATCCGATTCGCCAGCTCGGTCAGGGCGAACGACGTCCCCCACCGGTCGCCGAGCGCGCGGAACTCGGCGAGCGCCGTCTCGAGGTACGCGTCCGCGTCCCGGCCGTCATGGCCCAGCACGATGCGCAACCTGCCGAGGTGCAGTCGGGCGAGGGCGCGTAGCCAGGGGTCCTCGTCGGTGAGCAGCTGTTCGAACGCGGGCATGGCCGCGTCCGGCGCGTGTAACAGGCGTTCCAGTGCGGCGACGAACCGCAGTGCCCGGTGATGCCTCGGGACGCGCCGGCTGATCTCGTAGGCCTTGCGGATCCACTCCTCGGCCTGGTGCTGATCGCCCGGCCCCCAGGTCGCGAGGTCACGGACAGACCGGCCAGCGTGTACGCCGGCGTGCACGGCACGCGCGTACACCACGGCTCGGCTCTCGTCGGCCACCTCGCCCGGCAGGGCGGTTACCGCCATGATCAGCTCGTTGCCTTCCGCCTTGTGCCCGCCGAGCCACCAGTACCAGCCGGCGGCGGCGGCGAGCCGCATCGCCTCGTCTGCCTCGCCGGCCCCGATCGCGCCGCGCATCGCGGCACCGATGTTGTCGTGCTCGGCCTCGAGCGTGGCAAGCCACTTTAGTTGCTCCGCGCGGTAGAGATGCGGTTCCGCGGCCTCGACGAGTTCGGTGAAGTACGCGAGGTGCGCGCGGCGGGCCAGATCCGATTCTCCCGCCTCGGCGAGACGCTGCCCGGCGTACTCCTTGATCGTGCCGAGCATCCGGTAGCGCGGCGCCCTGCCGCCCTCGATGAGCACCAGCGACTTCTCGGTCAGCGCCGTCAGCAGATCGAACACGTGACCCGTCTCGACGGTGTCGCCGACGCAGACCCGCTCGGCCGCGTCCAGGCTCGCGCCACCGGAGAACACCGAGAGCCTGTGCAGCACCACTCGTTCGGCGTCGGAGAGCAGCTCCCAGCTCCAGTCGATCACCGCACGCAGCGTCCGGTGCCGCGGCAACGCGGTACGGCTACCGCCGGTCAGCAGGCGGAACCGGTCGTCGAGCCGGTCGGCGAGCTGATCGAGGGACATCGTGCGCAATCTGGCCGCGGCGAGTTCGATCGCCAGTGGCATCCCGTCCAGCGCTCGGCAGACACGCGCCATGGTCGCCAACGTGGTGGCGTCGGCGGCGAGATCCTTGCGCACCGCGCTGGCCCGGTCCCGCAGCAGCCGGACGGCGGGAGCGGACTCGATCTCGCCCGGGTCCGCGTCCTGGGCGGGCAGGACCAACGGCGCGACCGGCCACAACGATTCACCGGTGATGCCGAGCGGTTCCGCGCAGCCGGGACACCAGACGGTGCAAGGCATTCGTGGCGTCGGCAGGCGGGCGTTCACCCCAGATCCAGTCGACGAGCGTCGCCTTGGGAATCACGCGTCCAGGGTCGAGCGCGAGGGCGATCAGGAGCCCACGCAGCCGCGCGCCCGGCACGTCGGCGACTGCGCCATCGTCCGTACGAACCTCGAACGGACCGAGCATCCCGATCTTCACCCAGTAGATCTTGCCATGGGCTACCAGCAGGCATCGATGCGCTGACGCCCCCTCCGTAGCGAGGCAAGGTCTCCGCGGAATTTGCCCCATAGCGCCCGACGGATGGGATCAAACCTTACGCTCAGTGACGCCGAACCGGTCACCCTGGCCGTGATGTCGGCGCTGCTCGGCTACACCCTCCGAGCGGCGTTGCTGCGCCGCGCAAGCCGCGACTTCCGCCACCTGTTCCCGCATCTGCCCCAGCGGTCCGGCTGCAACAATCAGCTACGGGCCGCGTCCGGACTGATCACTGGCATGATCCGGATGCTGGCGACCGACACGTCGCTGTGGGGCGACGACGCGTGGGCGGTCGACTCGACGCCCGTTGGCTGCGGCTGCTGGAGGGAGACGGCCAAACGCGCGGACCTGGCCGGCCGGGGCCAGTACGGTTACTGTGCGTCAAATCTTCGGAGCCGTCCCGCGCCCATCGACATCGCCGCAACAACCGGAGGCACTGACATGAATCGTCTAGAGGGCCGCGCTGCACTCGTCACAGGCTCGACGAGCGGAATTGGGCGCGGTGTGGCGGAGGCGATGGCCCGCGAGGGCGCCGTCGTCGTCGTGACCGGACTCGGCCCGGAGCTCGGTGCTCGGGTCGTCGACGGAATCGTCGCGGAGGGCGGCACCGCCCACTACGTCGAGGCAGACCTTTCTGCGGGCGGCTCCGAGGTCCGCCGCCTCGCGCAGGAGGCGACGGCCCTGGCGGGTCGGCCGATCGACATCCTGGTGAACAATGCGGCCTTTCTCGTGCCGCCTCACCCCATGACAGAGTCGACCGAGGAACAGATCGACCAGGTGCTGGAGGTCAACGTCAAGGCTCCGTACCTTCTGACGGCGGCCCTGGTGCCCGGCATGGTGGAGCACGGCGGCGGCTCGGTGATCAACATCGGCTCGATCGGCGGCGTAGACGGAATCAAGTTCACCTCGCTGTACGGCGCCAGCAAGGCTGGCTTGCACTCCCTGACGAGGTCGTGGGCCGCGGAGCTGGCCGCCGACGGTGTGCGGGTGAACACCGTCGCTCCCGGACCGACCATCACCGAGGGGAACGAAGACCTTCGTCCCCTCCTGGAGACGCTCGCCGAGGGCAACCCGGACCGGCGTACGGGCACCGTGCAGGATACCGCCGCGGCCGTGATCTTCCTCGCCAGTGAAGAGGCGTCACACATCCACGGTGTACTCCTCCCCGTGGATGGCGGGGCCCTCGCGATCTGAGAGGTCGGTTACGGAGACTAGGTCTGTTCCGGGGCGAGAGTAGGCGGAGCTGATCACGGTCGGTTTGTCGGCGGTGAACCCGGCTGCGGCGAGCGCGCGCAGCGTGCTGCGGGTTTCGCTTGATGGGGCGGGCGGGACTCGAACCCGCGACCGAGGGATTACGAGATCAAACTGCCCCATCACGCCGACCTGGCTACATGCCGACCTAGCAGCGCATACATCTCTCGGCATTTCACACCACTTCCCCGCTGCCGGCCGGCCTCTTGCAAATACCGAGCAACCAGCGCCGGCATGGCAGTGCGTTTGCGGGCACGACCGCAGCCAGTTCCGCATGCGGCAATCTCGCTCACTCCGGCATCGGCAGGCACGGAAGGGCTGGCGCACATAAGGTGTGCCCGAACGGCGACCTTCGCGAGACTATGACGGAGCAGGATATGGACCAAGGCACCCGCGACGAGATGCTCGGCCGCCTGGCTGCGGCAGTCGGGTCCATCACAGTCGCACACCCGACGCGGGTTGCCATCGACGGACCGCCCGCCGCCGGCAAGACCACCCTCGCCGACGAACTGGCCGCCGTCCTGCTCACACAGGGCCGCGACGTCATCCGGGCGACGATCGACGATTTTCTCTTCCCCCGGGCACAGCGCTATCCGCGCGGCGAGTACTCGGCCGAAGGCTGCTACTTCGACACCCACAACTACGACGCGCTGAAGCGGGTTCTGCTCGATCCGCTCGGCCCGGGTGGAGATCGACGCTTCCAACACACGGTCTACGACCGCACCGCGGATACGGCGCTGTCCCCGCCGGTCACGACTGCCCCCGCCGACGCCGTGCTGATCTTCGACGGCGTCTTCCTGATGCGCCCGGAACTGATTGATCGCTGGGACCTGCGCATCTTCGTGTCGACGGCACTCGAGAAGACCGTGGATCGTGCCGTGATCCGAGAGCGCCGGGTGTTATCTCGAGCTGACGTCGAACGGCGCTGGCGCGAGCGTTACATCCCCTCCCAGCAGCTCTATCTCGCTACGGTCCGCCCGACCCATCACGCCAACATCGTCGTGCACAACGACGAGCCCCAGCAGCCGGCCTGGGAGACCCGAACACACTGAACGCACCAATTCGGCAGACCCGCACGTCCCGAAACGCACTGATGTGCTCCAGGCTTCATCGCGCGGTCGCGCATCACCTGGCGGAGCTGCGTCGCACAGCAGCTGTCGGATCACAACACCGCCAAAGGGCTAGCCGAGCGGCATCCGAGCGACGACTTGCCATTCGTACATGTGCCGGTCTCGGTGCATCTCGGTCAGATCAACGTGGCTGATCGAGACGGTGGACCAGGTGGCGGACCGCCTCGACCGGGCGGCGAGTCGTGCTGCTGCGGACTCAGTGCGGACCGAGGGTGTCGGCCCGGACCTCGACGCGGTTCGCCCGGGTCGTCGACAGCATGACTGACCAGGGAAACGGCCGGTGGGCCGGAGGTACCACCATGCGAACCACATCGCCACGATCGCCGGTAATCCGCTGCCGCTGACTTCGTCCAGCTCACGGGCACCGGGCGGTGCCCGATGAACCCGACCCGCCCGTCCAAACCGCCGATGCGGTTCACCGATGCGGAAAAGATCAACCCGTTCCAACTCCTTCTCGATCTTCAAGAGAATGCCGCGGCTCGGACGCCGGAATCCGGACGCGTTGCCGTCCTGGCGGAGCTGGCGTTGTCCGCTGCGATGGTGTCCTGCTGGACTCACTGGCAACCCTCGATGATCCACACCGCGCTGTGCGCTGGCGTGGACCTGACGGACACCGCGAAAGCGACCGGTCTCGACGCGGGCGAAGTCGTCGACCGTTGGCGGCGATGGGTCGATGTCCAGACGGGGTTGGACATCGGCGGACGTCCGTCCGTGGACCCCGTCGAGGTTCACGCCATCGAGCGACGGCTCGGGCAGGGGGTGGTTCGATGACGCCGACCCGGCTTGCCCGAGACGTGAGCACGGTGGCGGTGGCCGGAATTGCTGCCTGGTCGTCGTGGAGTCACATGGTCGCCGTGGCGTTGAGGTTCGGTGAGCGTCCCGAGGTCGCCTACGTACTTCCGCTGTCGGTTGACGGGATGCTGGTCGTCGCGTCGGCGGCCATGGTCGAGGACAAGCGCGCCGGCCGGAGGGTGCGCTGGTCAGCCCGGACGGCGTTCGCGGTCGGGGTAGCGGCCAGCGTGGCGGCGAACATCGCCGCCGCCGAGCCGAGCCTCGGTGCGCGGATAGTGGCGGCGTGGCCAGCGGTGGCGTTGCTGCTGGTCGTGGAGATGCTGACCAGAGCGCAACCGGCCTCGGGCAAAGACCATCGAGCTTCAGACACCACCCAGCCGCTCGCCTCTGAGGCTGCGTCTGTTCCACCACTGAAGTCGCTTCCGATGAACGTCGTGACTGAGGCGAACGAGGCGCAGCTGGCTGGGGCCGCCGACGGTCCGGCGACGAGCCAGGTGTCGGTGCCCCTCCGGCGAACCGGGCGACGCAAGCGGATGACGGGACGCGCTGAGCGGACGGCAGACGTTGTGGCCCGGCTGCGTGCCGAGCGTCCCCAGGCCAGCCTGGCGGAGTTGGCTTTGGCCGCAGGCGTGTCCGAACGTCATGTCCGACGCCTTGTGACGGAAGAGCTTGTGGACGGACAGCCGGCAAAGAGTCCACCTTGACGTGCTGATGACCTTGGAGCGGCCTCCCAAAGTTCCGGTTCGCCCCTCTCCGGCCTTACGAAATACGGCTTCGGGCTGCAACGGTCGGGACACGAAGAGTGGACCAAAGTCGCTACACTTCCCGGCTGTACCCAACGGCGACGGGGAGACGTGACGCGGTGCGCAAAGCAAATCTGGGCGTGTTCGGCGTAAGTCTGGGCGTCCTTGCCGCCACCATCGGCTGCGGAACCGCACCGGAGGCGCAACAGCCACCAGCCCAAGCGACCGCCAGCGCACCGAGCGAGCGGCCGACCTTCGACCCGCCGCGCACCTTCGACACGACTGATGCCATCTCGCTACCTGACAGCGCTTCGCTGTCGAAGATCAACCTGGGGGGACAACGCGTCGAGCCGCTACCAGTGCTACTGGAAGGAAAGCGCGTCTGGATCTCATCAGTGGACCGGTTGGAAATCGTTGACGTCACCTCCGGCACGGTCACCGGCACGCTGCGACCCGCGCACGAGCCTGCGCTGTCGCCGTCGACGCAGAACCCGTTCGTCGGCGGCAACCCCGCCCAACCGCCGGTGCTGGCCGACCTCGGTGCGCAGCGCCGTGTGGTGACGGCTTTCGCCACCACCGCGCCCGGTCAAGGCACGACACCGCCGCGCCCGGTTATCGAAGTCCTCGCCGCTGATGCCGGCACCGGGCATGAGGCTCAACGCATCGAGATCGAGCCCAGTGACGACGACCATCACACGTTGACCCGGAAGCACCCGGTCGTCGTCGGCGCGCACGGCCCCGTGGTCGTCGCCCAGGTCGGCACCGACACCGTCGCCGTGAACCTTGATGATCGACGCGAGGTCTGGCGCCGTCCGGACTTCAACCTCGGTGCCATCGCTAGCGATGTGGCGGTCGGTACCGACGCCAAGAGTGCAGTGGCACGTGCGCTCGCCATCGACAGCGGTGCCGAGCGCTGGCATACCGAGCCGGCAGAGACGATCGTCATCAAGCCGGGCAGCCCGAAAATCGTGACCGCGACCGGAGCGTTGCAAGGCCGCAAGCAGTTCTTCCGCCTTCTCGACGCCGCCACCGGCCGCCTCCTCGACGAGTCAAAGGCCACCAGCAGCACCGCCTACAACATCACCTGCCTACACGACGGCCGCAGCGTCACCATCTGCCAGAACCAACGCCAGGACTGGGCAGGCGCCTTCGACGACAGCGGGAAGTGGCTCTGGGAACTACCCGACAAGAAGGCAAACCGCATCGCCCCCACCGTCACGACCGCCTGGCACGGAGCCGTCTACGGCCGCACGGCGAACGGCCCCGTCATCCTCGACGGCAGCACCGGCGAGGACCGGGAAACCGCTCCCGGCCTCACGCCGTGGCTCGTCAACGAACACGCCGCAGTCGCCAGCCCACCGGATGCCAGCGGCGGGGTGAAGCTCTACCGCGCCACCAGTTGACAGGTGTACGACCCGAGCCAGCAGTGGATGCTCCAGCCCTCCATGTCGTGTCCAGCAATTAGCCTTCGCGTGCCGTCAGTTCGTCTGTCCGGTCGGTAGGTGCCGACCGATGTAACCGACATAGACCCGGCCGCTGCGCGCCGTGTCGTCGTAGTAGTGCATCCGCGGGCTGATCATGGCGAACTGGACGATCTTGAAATGGGCTCCCATGAAGGCCTGTCCAACCGGAACGACGGAGGTTGGCACGGGCAGAACGCGCCTACTCCGGAACGTTGGGTTGGTTCGCACCTCCTCGCTTTCATCGCGGGCGTGCCGTCGCGTCGGCCATTCGTGGCAGCCATCAGGGGTGTGTTCAAGGAAGCCGTGCACGTCGCGGCCCCAGCGCCCGTTCGCCTTAGCCACTGCATAGTCACGAAGCACCAACAACGCGTCCCACGTCTTCGAAGCCCAGGCCCCCAGAGGGTCGTTGCTGTCGAGGTCCTCAGCGTGGTCAGGATCGCCCGTGAACACGACGTGCTTGAGCTTCGGTAGCCAACGGAGCAACTCGCCGAAGCTACCCGGCCGAGAGACATCCTCATCCGCCGGCTGCGCCGTCCAGGCCACCTCAGCTTGCCCCATCGAGGCCAGCCGATGGCGCAGCGTCCGTACGGTCTCCTCGGACCGAGTCAGAAGGTCGACCGCGTCGCGGTTCTCGATCTGCTCGTCATCCAGCTGCCATTTGACGTCGTGATACGCCTTCTGTGTCTCGTCGAGCTCCGCCTGGAGCTGCGCGAGTCGGGAGGCGATGTCTTCCTGTGCCTCCTGCGACGACCGGCCGACCTCGATCAAACGCACGATCTCGTCGATTCGGTCGACGGTCAGATCATCGATGCCGACCTTGATCTTTAGGTAGTCAAGCAACATGCCTTGCTGCGCGTTGACGTCATCTTGGGGACGATCACTCTCGCGCGTCTCGACTGCCGTCGCCCGGGGCTGAGACGGAACGAGCGAACGCCGCTTCGAGCCGACATCCCCGAGCCGGTGCACCAACATGTCGTCGGCGATGCGTTCCAGCATCCGGTGTACCCGCGCCACAGTTGCGGGTAGCGGCTGTTCGAGAGCCTGAAGTTGGGCGTTGGAGGCGAGGACCCGCGCGAGGCGGGGCTGCTCGCTGTCGTCGGTGATCCGTTCGGCGCTCAGGACCCGGTGCCGCAGCCCATCGACGACGGAGTCCGGTTGAACCTGAGAGCGAAAGGTCCGAAGCCGGCCGGGCACTACGGCGTGGGCCTGGCCGAGCCGGTCGTTGAGCAACTGTGTGGCCTCCCCGTCCAGCACGTAGCACGAGGCCATGCCGATGGTGAACCGGGTCAGGTTGGCGATCCGGTTCGTCCATGGGACTGACGGCAGCGAGTCGTCGTTGCCTGCGACGAAGACGACACCTCGTCGCTCGGCGTCGGTGAGGGCTCGGTGGACCTCGTCGACTTCGTCGCCCCGGATGACGATTGGTCGCGTCGTCAGGCGTGCGGCACCGTCCCAGGCATCGATGATTTCGAGCATGGGGGCGAGAAAGCGGGGGGTGCCTGCGAGGCGGGGTCGGCCGCGTGGGTCCTCGCTGTCGGGGTCGGGGGATTCGATGTCAATCCAGGCCCAAGCCGCCCGCTCTCTCGCGTTGGGCGTATGTACGGTCAGTTGGATGATCCACTGCCCGTCCGGCTTCGTTTCGGCGATCCGTACGCGCGTTGACGTCGATCCATCCTGCCCCTCGTGCTGCAGTAGGAGGGCCCTGACGTTATCGCCGATGGTCGCCCACCGATTCTCCTGAAGCGCGGACGGATCCCAGCCCTTGGGGCCCGCGATCCAACGGTCGAGTTGTTCCCGTACCAGTGGCTGCAGGTGGTTCCGTTCGCGGTGGGTCGTAAACACAGACCTGAAACCGAGCATTGCGCCGTCCCGAGGGGTTACAGGCGAGAGGGCTGCGCCGAACGCGTCGCCGCACTCGCTCGATGCAGCCCCGCTGACCTCCGTCTGCTACTCCAGCACCTGGCCTTGGTTCGGAAGCTGGAGTAGCAGCGGCGGTGTCGAGGTCGGCATCTGGACAAGGAGAGGTCAATCCGCTTGCTTGCTGGTCACCGAGATGAGCTGTTAATCATGGTGCGGATTCCAGGTCATTGAGGAGCGCGTGTACAGGTGCCCAGCACATCCGCACCGTGTCGAGATCGGGCACGAGCCCGTAGTCGATCTGGTGACGAGGGTGCACGAAGTTGCGGTAGTCCCGGACCTTCTCCATGAAGTCCTTAGCGTCGGTCTGGACCCACTTCTGTCGGTGCGCATACTCGAGGAGCAGGTGAAGGCCCGCTCGTTCGGCCCGAACCCGTCGGCCGTTCCGGTCGACCAGGCCGCTCCTGCGCACGGTCTCGTCGCGGTCAGTCACCACGACGTGCAGCAGGCCTTCTACGAAGCTGCCGATGCCGATGATCGCCAATGCGTAAGCTCCGTTGTTCTGGCAGATCGACGCTTCGTCGGCACGGGCCATGAGGATGTCGGTCGCCTTGCTGTTGGGGGATAGTCGTCGCACCCGCTCGTGGAGGTCCGGCGGCGGCCCGTACAGGGGAACGTCGCTAGTCTGGCTTATCTGACCGAGCACAGGGCGCCCGCCGATGTAGGTGATGGTGAGCTGCTCGGGAGCCAGGAGGCGGTTCAGCTCTTGCGCGATCGGTTCGGCGGCCTCGACGCCACCGTCGTACTCCAGCGGATCACCGATGCGACAGAGCAGCCGGTCGAGGGCAGCGGCGTCATCGGCATGGCAATTGAGTACTTCAGTCAGCCAGGGGATCCGCGGGAAGCCGTCGTACTGCGGATCGCCAGGCCACCGGACCCGGTGCAGGAACCGCTCGACCTGCGTACCGGTCCGCTCGTAGGGACCATCGACGTCGCAGATCAGGCGGGCGACGCGTTCCAGAGTGAGCGGGTCGAGGGCAATCATCGGGACACCTCCCGGTCGGCGCGCTGCTGCGCGATGTCGAGTGCTTCGGTCAGGCGCTGGAGGATGTTTGAGCCGCGCTTGCGGAAGCCAAGTTCGCTCATGGCCTCCTGGAGGCGCTCATCCCGATCACGCTGAAGCTGGTCGCTCACAAGCCAGGTGCAGATCTGTACCAACTGTTCCCGCGTGTATTCGGTGATCCGCAGACCAATCGGCACGTCGGGGCGGGGGCCACGACGGGTCGCCGGCGGCGTCGATGGCTGGGCGGGCCGGCGTGCCGGCGGTACGGGGTGGCTCCTCGCGGCGTGGTTGGCGCGGTCGACCGCCTGCTTCCAGCGGGCGATGAGTCGGGCTGTCTGGCCTGCCGGATCCACGTACCAGTCGGTCGACCAGATGCGGTGGAACTCCCACCCGAGGCGCTCGAGGTGTTGCTGGCGCAGCCGGTCCCGGTCCCGGGCGCTGTGTGCCTGGTGGTACGAGTGACCGTCGGTCTCCACGGCGAGGACCATGCGGCCGGGCTGGTCCGGGTGGGCGAGAGCCAGGTCGATGCGGTAGCCGGACACGCCCCACTGCGGCACGGCGTTGACGCCCTGCTGCTGGAGAGCCTTCAGGACGCTGCGTTCGAGGCCGTTGAGCTCGACCCCGGTGTGCTGTCGCGCGCCCAGGTCACCGCCGAGATCAACGAACTCCAGGTAACGGCGGAGTAGTTCGGGCCCCCGGTTCCTCGTCGCCGCGGTCTGGTTCGGGTCCATGTCGTGATGAGAGAATGCGCTCACCACGGTCATCCGACTCCGCGCGCGGGTGACTGCGACGTTGAGACGCCGCTCACCGCCCTCTTGGTTGAGCGGTCCGAAGCGCAGCGGAAGTCGACCGTCTCTGGTCTTGGCGTAGCCGATGCTCAGGATGATGGCGTCCCGCTCGTCGCCCTGGACGTTCTCGAGGCTCTTAATGAAGAACCGCTGGCTCGCGGCCCGGTCCTGGGAGAAGAAGTCGTCGAGGTGCTCGTGCTCGCGGCGTCGGCTGCGCAGGGTCGCCTCGATCCGCAGGGCGTGCTTTCGGCCCATGGTGATGACGCCGAGGCTCTCGTTAGGTCGCTGCTCGGCGTGCTCGAGAATCAGCTCAACCGCCCGGTTGACCTCTTCCGTTGATGAGCCGCTCTGCCCGGGGGCGACACGGCCGTCCACCGTCTCCAAGCGCAGCGGGCTGCCGACCTGCACGCCAGGGAACGTGACGAGGGACCGGTCGTAGATCTCGACGTTCGAGAACGCGATCAGACGCTCGTCTCGGCTGCGGTAGTGCCAGGTCAAGCGGTACCGGTCCGAGATCAGGCCACCGAGGACGTCAAGAACGGACTCGTAATCCTCAAGGCTGTCGTCAACGAGATCATCGTCTTCGTCAGCCGGGCTCTGCTGAACGAGGCGCCGGAAGAACGACGTGGGTGGGAGCTGCTTCGGGTCGCCGGCCACGACGAGCTGGGTGCCACGCATGATCGAGGCAACCGCGTCGTGCGGCTCGATCTGGCTCGCCTCGTCAAAGATCACCACGTCGAACGACCGCTCGGGCGGCAGGATGCGACTGACCACCAGTGGTGACATGGCCCAGCACGGGAACGCGGCGAGGAGCACCTCCGGTGCGCTACTGAGCAGCTTCCGCAGAGGGAGGTGCCGGCTCTTCTTGGCCGCCTCCCGCCGGACAAGGCCGTTCTGGTCGGGATAGGCGTCTCGGGCCTTCCGCAGGTTCACTGCCACGTTGCGGCGCACATGCCGGGCGGCCATCTCGATATGCCGGCTGTCCGCAGCGCGGAAGTCCTGGACCACCGCGTCATGCTGCTGCCCGACGAACTGACCGAGGTACGGAACCCGCATGCGCATCTCGTCGAGGACCACCTGCAACCAGGAGCGCAACAGGGTGTCGGCTGCCTCGTCGCTCGAGACCTGCCGGGCGGCCAGGTCATCGAGCATGTGACTCAGCCCCAACGAGCGGAACAGCTGCTGCTGCTTGTTCAGGTCGGGCATGAGGAACAACGTCTCGCGGTCGGCGTTCAACTCGGCGAGCGTGTTGGCCGCGGTGGTGGTGGGCCCACGCTCAAGGCCGTCGATCCGGGCACATGCCGCCACCGCAGCGAGGTGGTTACGCACTTGGGTGAAGGACGACATGCACAGGTCGGCACCTGCCAGAGCAGTGGGTGCGCTGTCCTGACGGCTGAGCCTCCGCCACCGCTCACGCTGATCCGCCGCGGCTACCAGGCCCTGATACATCTCGGATCGGCTCTTGGGCGGGGCCGGACAAAGCCGTCGCAGCTCACGGCGCAGTTGAAACCGGCGGAATATACCGAGCGGCTCCGAGCGGCGCGGCCGGGATCGGCCTGGCGCTGTCGCGTAGACGAAGTCGTCCAGATCCGGGCCGAAGACCTGCTCGCCGTAGCTGGCAATGGTGCGCTCGACCTCGCTGAGCAGGTCGAACAGATCCCTCCATGCAGCGAGGTCGTCCGGCACGTCCAGCCCCGCCCGGTCGACCAAGTCCCGGATCTGGCGCTGTGCACCCTGCAGGGCACCGGCCGCGAGTTCGTCGAGATGCACCAGCACCTTGCCGACATCATCTGGAGTGCGGATTGCGGCCTTCGCCCACGGCGACTCCCCGCGCCAGATCCTCAGCCCACCACGATCCACGAACGTCCGAAGGTCCTCCCGCGCAGACTCAAGCCTCGACCGGTCGAGGTTCCGCAGCTCCGATGCGCGCAGGTTGTAGCCGCTAACGTCGCCAGTTGGAAGCGCGAGGAGCTGCTCGATGACCTGAAAAGCGCTTACCCCCCAGGGCTGCCGAACCTCGTGCAGCTCGGCCGGGTGCCGTTTTGCTGCGGCCCGCCGGCTGTGCAGGCGGCGATGCAGTTCGTCGGTGTCGACCGGGGGTTCGGCACCCGCTTGGGTGAGGACGTCGGCGATGCGCCGGGCGACCTGCCGCTTATTGATCTTGCGGTCGTGCAGGTCGAACACCAGGTTGTCGAGCCCGACGTCGTCAAGGCGGTTCATCACCGCTTCAATCGCGGCCCGCTTCTCGGAGACGAAGAGCACGCTGCGCCCCATCGCGGCCATGTACGCGATGATGTTCGCAATCGTCTGACTCTTGCCCGTGCCGGGTGGACCCTCGATGACCACATGCCGGCCGGACAGCACCGCGTCGATCGCCGACTGCTGAGACGAGTCAGCGTCGTGGACCAGAAACTCCTTGGCCGGATCGATCCGATCGGCACTGGAGCTGGACCCCTGAGCTTGCTCAGTGCGCAACTGTTGCCGAGCGTCGCGGTCGCCCGCCATTGCGCCGATCACTGGGTGCGATGCCAGCAGCTCGGCCGAGTTGCGCAGATCCTTGACCATGGCGAGCTTGTCGAAGCTGAAGACGCCGGCAACCACCGCGGGCTCGAGCCGGAGAGACAAGCCGCTGGGAGCGACTGCCTCGGCGATCAGTTCGTAGGCGGCACTCAACTGCTGGCCCGGGTCGGCTATCTCGGACAGCATCGCGCTCAGCTTCTCGCCGAGGGCGCTGATGTCCGCCTCCACGCCGTACTGCCGCTCCAGCGCGTACAGGAGGACGGGATTGATCTCGGGTGACTCCGGCAGTTCCAGCGTGAAGTCGTTCTCGGTCGCCGTTCTGCTGTCCAGCGCAAGCTGCTGCAGGATCAATGGTGCCCGCAGCGGTTGCATCGGCACGGAGCCGCGCGTGTAGGGACCGACCATGCAGAGCAGGCCGCGGGTCACCCAACCGGCCTGGATGCCCTGTTCCTCCTCCAGCTCGACCAGCTTCCGGCGGAGGCTGCGGGCAGTGTTGCAGGCGGTGTTGTGACGGTCCTGGTTCGGGAACAGCGTCCGCAGGCGAACCTTTTGTCCCCGGAGCAGGTCGGCGACCACGCCGGGAGCCGCCTCGGCGAGATCGAGAGTGGTGGTCTGCCGCTCCTTGAAGTAGAGCAGCGTGTTGCGCGGGCCGAAGTCGATCAGTTGGTCTGCCCAACGGCCGGCGGCCTGTTGAACAAGGTGGAGTACATCCGGTTGGGTCAACAGCATCTCGTCTCCAAGTCAGTCGACGTACACCAGCGCTGATCAGCCGGGCCGTCGGCCCGAGGCAAAGCCCTCCAGGATAGGGCGCAAGACACGTTCAACTGGGCATCAGATTTCCGACACCGACGTCATCAGAACGACCCCACTCAGTAACCTCCACCTCCACCTCGCCGAGACTGGGCCCTCGATGCATCGAGGGAGAAAGCCAGGCGTCAGCGGGAGACGGCGGCCGGCGGCTTCGGCGGCTCGTATGCGCGAAGAAAGCTGGTGGCATCGACGGTGGCACTGACCAGGGCGCACGTCGTCGCGGTGAGGGCGAGCCAGAACGCCACGGTGCTCTTCCAGTCCTCGGCGATCTTCACCGTCACCACCTCGGTGACCTCTGCAGCCTCAATGGACCGGTTCCGCCGGTTGCTCGGGTCGGGCTGACGACGCCAGCCGAAGCGGGCGAAGAACTTGGCCCAGGTGTGGTTTGACCGGCCGCAGCCGAAGATCACTCCATTGACCTTGCGTCCGCACCGGCCGCCGTTCTGGGTGGTCACGCCGCACGTCGTCGGCGCCTTCACGGCGAGCAGCCAGGCCGGGATGGCGATCGCGATCGACGCCGACCAGGCAAGGCTGATGAGATCGAGCGTGACGAGGTAGTAGACGACGCCGACGATGGCCAGCGCCTCAACGCCGAGGATCAGCATGGCCTGATCTCGCTTCAGCATGTCGGGGCCTCCGAGTGGTCAAGGAGCGCGACGATGTCGAGGAGTTCGGCGCGGAGCCGGGTCAGCTCGGCTGCGGTGACGCCGAGTTCGTAGTGGTGGTGGTGACCGGCGCGGGACAGCGCCCACCACAGGTAGCTGGCCCGGCGCCCGAGGTCGGGGCCGGCGTAGTGGGCGAGCAGCAGCAGCTTCGGCCGCTGCACCCGGGTCCGTCCGATCTCGGGGCAGACTCGGGCCCAGTACCGGTCCATCGCTGCTTCCAGTTCGTGGCGAAGCAGCCAGGCGCACGCCCGGGGCCAGGCTCCGCGGGTGCCTCGGATGACGCTGGTGAGCATCAGGTCGGCGGTGGCGAGGTACAGGGACGTCGTCATCGCAACCGCCCCACGAGCGCAGCGGTCTTGGTGACCATCGCCCGGACGGGCATGCTCCGGTGGCCGTGGACCGCATCCGCCACCGCTTTGACCGTCCGGGTGGCCTGCGGGCCGTAGTCACGGTCGAGACGCGCGAAGAGCTCCGGACGGGGTACGAGGCGGCCGAAGAGCCCGAGGCTGAGCCGGTCCTTGACGGTGTGCGCCCGACTGAGCCCATCCAGGATCTCTTGGTAGGGCGTGCCGCGCCGATGCTCGGCGGCCCGGTAGCGATCCATGCTCACCGACTCGATCGCGGACCGGCAGAAACCGGCGACCATCAGGTATTTTGCGTCGTCCGAGATCTCCGCGGCGACCAGGGCGCGGGCATCGTCGAGGTAGCGGTCAGCCGGGTCGCAGACCTTCCGGACCTCGACGATCGAGCCCTCGCGGCGAGTGACCTCCCGGACGTCGGCCTCGACGTCGAGACGGCGGATCGCTTCTGGCAGACGGTCGTCGTGGGTGAACACGATGACCTGCCGGGTCATTGCGATTTCCCGCAACACCTCGGCCAGGCCGTCGATCTTGGTGGGGTCCATGCTCTGCACCGGGTCGTCGATGATCACGAAGCGGTACGGGCTGGTCTCGGCGCAGGCACGGGGCAGGAAGACCGCCAGGCCGAGGGCGTGCAGCTCGCCCTGGCTCATCACCGCGAGCGCGTTGGTCTCGACGCCGTCGGCGGCCACGGGGAACAGGACCCGGCGAGTGTTGTTCACTCCTTCCATCTGCAGCCGGTGCAGGTCGACGTTGCTCTCCTGCCGCAGCTTTTGCCACACCCGGTCCGACTGCGCGGCGAAGCTGCTCAGCCGGTCGGCCCGAATCGCCTTCTCGGCGGTGTCGAGAGCCGCACGAGCCTTGGTGAGCAGAGCCAGGGCCGGTGCCTCGGCACGGACTACGGTCGCGGCGTCGACCCACCGGCGGATCGCGGCACCGGGCTCGCGCCAGGCGTCGTGACGCTGGGCGAGCCATTCGGACGCCGCCTTCACGAGGGTGGTGTGCGCCGCGACGACACTGTCCCAAGCGGCCCGATCGGGGCCGAGCCCGACGAGAGCGTCGCGCATCGCCGCGCACTCCCCAGGGATCTGGGGCGCCAGCGCGGCGGCGGCCGGCTCCAGCAACCGGTGGATGTCACGGAGCAGCCCGTCGACCGTACGGCGGGCGTGCGCGTGAGACTGCTGGGCCGCGCGTGCCGCTGCGGCGACCGCGGCCGTTCTGGCGAGTTCCTCCTCGGCCTGCGTACGCCAGTCCTCGTCCAGGGTCCCGACTCGGCACACCGGGCAAGGGCCGTTCCCACGATCATGGTGCACGTCGAGCGCGGCTCGCAGCAGCCGAGCGCTCCGATCCGCGGCGCCGCTGTCGGTCGTAGTCGACTCCCGCATCGCCGCCGCAGACTCGGCGAGGGCAACCAGCGCCGCACCGAAGTCGGGCACGTCCTGCTCGGCGAGCCGCCGGGCGGCTGCCGCTGCAGGTTTCTCCGACGTGGTGGTGTCGCCGCAGGCGAGGTCGGCCAGCAGGGTCAGGTTTGCGCGGAGCGGGCGGGCGCCGAGCGCGCTCATGGCGTCGTGGGCGCGGTCGTCGTCGATCTTGCCGAGCTGTTCGCGCAGCTCGCTGAAGGCCGCCTTGAGCGCCTTGGCTCGGTCGTCGTAGACCTTGCGCCGCTGCTGCAGCCGGGCGTCGGTGTCGCGTAGCGGGCCCAGGCCGAGGATCGGCGCGATCGCGTCGTACAGCTCGGCCGGCTTCGCGGTGATGACCCGTTCGAGGTCGCGGGCGGACAGGAACGGCCGGTACCTGGCGGCCTGATCGACCCACTGCGGCACCTGACCGGGCGGCATCGCGGCGCCATCCGTGGTCGTGGTGACCGTCGCGGAGGTCAGATCGGTGGCCCCAGCCGGCCAGGTGCGGTGGGTCGTCACCTGCTGACCGGAGTCGAGCCGGAGGCTGAGGCGGATCTCCGATGCGCCGTCGTGGTGCAGGTTCCGCCAGCCCTCGCGAAAGGCCGGCGGGCGCTGCGCCCAGCGCAGGGAGTCCTCGGTCAGCGCGTACTCGACGGCCTCGGCGATGCTGGACTTCCCGGAGCCGTTGCGGCCCACGAACACGGTCAGCCCGGTCTTGGGCAGGCGCCCGACCGTGACCTGCTGGCCGATCCCGCGGAAGCCGGCAACTCGGACCTCTTCCAGGAATGCCTGCGGCGTTGCACCGCCCGCCTCATCCGGCTCGGGCGACGGCGGAAGGGCCTCACCTCGCAGTACTGCATCGAGAACCTGCTCGCCTTGGAAGGCGGCAAGAACCAGGTCGCTGACCGGGTTGGGCACCTGAGACCGCTGAAGGCGGTCGGTGAGCTCCTGGTAGAGCGTGAGCGTGTCGTTCATCAGACCCCCTGATGTCGTTGGCGCATCGAGGGAACCGCAGATTGGTCGCTTACACTGCCCTACACAGTGTTATCCCGGGATAACACATTTGCGTTCTTCTCCGAGATTCCGGGACTCGTACCGTGACCGCCAGAGCGAGGAGGTGAGCAATGGAGGCGGAGTTGATGTCGCAGCGCGAGATCGCGCAGCTCGCGCGGGTCAGAAAGCCTGCGGTCACGACTTGGCGTCGGCGGCACCCCGACTTCCCTGCGCCCGTGCCGGGCAACCATGGACAGCCCTTGTTTCCCGCCGACGCGGTCGTGGCTTGGCTACTCCGGACCGGGCTCGGTCACGCCGACCCGGACACCCTGCGCGCCGAGCGGTCCATGCACACACTGGCGGCGTACGCCCGGCGACACGGCGGCCGACGCACGATCGTCGTCCTCGGCGCCGCGCTCTGCCTCCGCCACCTCTCCAGCGAGGCACTGCCAGTTGATCCTCTGCCGCTGGCTCGACGCCTCGATCCCGACGACGAGTTTCTGCTGCACGAGCTGGCTGACGCCCCGGAACCGACCGGGCTCGCCCAACTGGTCGAGCAACTGATCGAGGGAGCCTTCGACCCCTGGCACAGCTGTCAGTTCCTACTCAGCTCCGCCAACCGCCTCGGCTGGCCTGAGCTGACAGCGGATGCACTCACCCCGGAGACAGTGGCCCTGATCCGTCGGGTGGCCGACGTGCCGACCCGGCTGCGCGCCCATCACGCCGTCACCATCGCCGACGGCAACGCGGGCGCAGGCGACCTACTGACAGCGCTGGTAAGCGACCATGACCGCGACAAAATGCGAGTCAACGCGGTCGTCGCCGACGAGGAACTCGCCCGTCTGGTGCGCCGGCAGCTACTCCTCGCCGAGTTGCCCGAGTTCCAGTTCGACGTGGGCGCCGATGGGCTGAACGAGGAGTTCGCCGAGCCGGACCTCATCGTCACCCGGCTGCCCTACCAGCCGGCGGAGAACCGGCACGCCCTCGCCGACCTCAACCGGGTCGAAGCGATCGCCGATCTGCTCGGTCCGGGCCGCACGGCCATCGTCGTCGGTCCCGCCAGCAGCCTCGTCGACCAACTACGGGACGGGCAGGCGGCGTTGCGCCGGTCGGCGCTGCTGAGCAGCGGCATCGTCGAGGCAATTGTGCAACTGCCGGGCGGCGTCTACCCGGCCAGGCCAGGTCATCGCGCCGCTCTGTGGCTGCTGACCAGGGACCCGATCCCCGCCGCCAAGGGCCGCGTGCTACTAGCCGACCTCAGCGGTCACGCGCTTGACCAACCTGCTGTCGAGTCGGCGGCCGAGGACATCCTCCTCTGGCGCGCCGAGGGTCACCGCAGCGACGGCCACGAACCGCGCACCGGCCGAATCGTCCCGCTGGAGAGCCTCGACCTACGCCGGGCTGCCGCGCTCCGGCCGCCCGGTCCAGCGTCAGTCACCCTGCGTGCCCGCCTGGCCGCCGACCGCCCCGCACTCGTCGGCGAGGTCGAGGGTCGTCTCACCGACGCGGAGCAGGAGGCCGTCCGGTACGGGAAGGAGAACGGCTTCCTGAACACCGGAGCGGTACAGCGCGATGGGATCAGGCCGAAGGAGCTCTCTTGCGAGGCGCTTCGAACGGCTCGCCGGGTCCGCCCCCTCACCGGGCACCGCCTGAACTCCGAGCATGTCGGACCGCGAGGTCACCACCGGGTCATCGGCGCGGCGGAGGTACTCGCGCAGTCGTCCAAGCGCTGGATGGACCGGCTCACCCTCGCCGCGCAGTATTCGCAGGTCGCCCTCACCGAACCTGGTGACATCGTGGTCACCAGCGTCCCCCGGTTCGGGGTCCTCCTCGACAACGACGGCTTCTCGGTGATCGAGTTCCCCGCCAGCGGCCTGCGCATCTCATTTGGCGACCCGCTCACGCCCCGAGTGCTGGCGGCACTCCTGGGTACCGCCCGCAACATGACACGCAGCCCTGGTGCAGTGCGGGGCCCGAGACTGATGGACGCCACGATTCCTGACCTGGCCCGGGACGAGGCGGCCCGCCTGGACGACGTGCTGCGCCGTCTGGAGGAACGCAATGACCTACTGCAGCGGCAGGCCGACCTCTTGGCCACGTTGCGCGAACTCATCGTGACCGGCTTCGCCGACGGCACCCTCACGACTCTGTACGGTACGAACTTCTGAACGAGAGATCGGAACACACAGTGCCCCCACGCAAACGCGCCAACGGCCAGGCCGAGCTGTTCGGCGTGTCCAGCACCAAGCAAATCCAGGACATCCTGTGGAAGGCCGCCGACAAGCTGCGCGGCTCCATGGACGCCGCTCAGTACAAGGAGTTCGTCCTCGGCCTGGTCTTCCTCAAGTACGTCTCAGACGCGTTCGCCGAACGCCGCGACCAGATTAAGGACAGCCTCGCCGACATCCCGGAGAACCGCCGCGCCCAGTTCCTCGACGATCGCGATGAGTACGCAAGCGCCAACGTCTTCTGGGTCCCGGAGATCGCCCGCTGGGACTACCTGGTGGAGAACGCGCCCAGTGGCGTCGGCGAGCTGCTCGACAACGCGATGGACGCGATCATGCGGGAGAACCCGGCGCTGACCGGCGTCCTCCCGAAGATCTTCAACCGGGACAACGTCGACCAGAAACGGCTGAAGGAACTCGTCGACCTGATCAGCGACGCCCGCTTCACCGGCCACGGCGACCGGAAGGCACAGGACGTCCTCGGCGAGGTGTACGAGTACTTCCTGGAGCGGTTCGCCCGCGCCGAGGGCAAGCGCGCCGGCGAGTTCTACACCCCGTCCAGCGTAGTGCGAGTCCTCGTTGAGGTGCTGGAGCCCTACGAGGGCCGGGTCTACGACCCGTGCTGCGGATCTGGCGGCATGTTCGTACAGTCCAAAAAGTTCGTCGAGGCCCGCGCCGGCCGCGACCACACCCACGACATCGCCGTCTACGGGCAGGAAGCCAACGAACGCACCTGGCGACTGGCGAAGATGAACCTTGCCATCCACGGCATGGACCCCGTGGGCATCGGCGACCGTTGGGCTGACACGTTCTCTGACGACAAGCACCCAGACCGGCGGGCCGACTTCATCATGGCCAACCCCCCGTTCAACATGAGCGATTGGGCGCGCAAGGTGGGTGACGCGCGCTGGCGGTACGGCGCTCCGCCGCAGAGCAATGCCAACTACGCTTGGCTCCAGCACGTGGTCTCCAAGCTGGGCGACCGCGGCAGCGCCGGCGTCGTTCTCGCCAATGGCTCCATGTCATCCAAGCAGTCCGGCGAAGGCGAAATCCGCCGCGCAATGATTGAGGCAAACCTGGTGGCCTGCATGGTCGCCCTGCCGCCGAACCTCTTCCGCACCACCGCGATCCCCGCCTGCCTGTGGTTCCTCACCAGGGACAAGACCCCACAAGGCGCGAAAGCACTCACCGACCGGCGCGGCGAGGTCCTCTTCATCGACGCCCGCGCCCTCGGCACCATGGTTGACCGCACCGAGCGCGTCCTCACTGACGACGACATCGCCAAGATCGCCGACACCTACCACGCCTGGCGCGGCACCAGGTCCGCGAAAACCAAGGGCCAGACGTACGAAAACGTTCCGGGCTTCTGCTACTCCGCCAAGCTGGAGGAAGTGGCCGCCCACGACCACGTCCTCACCCCCGGCCGTTACGTCGGCGCTGCGGAAGCTGAGGAAGACCCGGACGCCGAGCCACTCGCCGACCGCATCGAGCGCCTTAGCAAGGAACTGCAGGCTCACTTCGATGAATCATCTCGCCTCGAAGCAGTCATCCGAATGCAGCTCGGAGGACTCGATGTCTGACTGGCCGACCCGAACCCTTGAAGAGTTATGCGTCCGGGTAACTGTGGGGCACGTTGGCTCCATGGCAAACGAGTATGTCGAGAACGGCATCCCGTTCCTACGGTCGCAAAACATCAAACGCGGCCACCTGGACCTGTCCTCAGTTAAGTACATCCATGAGGATTTCCATCAGCGGCTAGTGAAGTCACAACTGCAACCCGGCGACCTGGCGATTGTGCGTACCGGCGAGCCTGGTGCTACCGCCTTGATTCCGGACGATCTCGGACCGGCGAACTGTAGCGATATCGTCATCGCGCGCCCTGGTCCAGACACCGTTGGCCGGTACCTGTGTTACGCAATCAACGCCACCGCACAGCAGTTCATCGACGCACACACGGTCGGAGCCGTCCAGCAGCACTTTAATGTAGCCTCAGCGAAGCGTCTGACCCTGGCCGTTCCCCCGATTGCAGTACAGGAGGCGATCGCCGGCCTCCTCGGAGCACTCGATGACAAGATTGCGGTCAACGACAGCATCGCCTCCACAGCCGATGCCCTTCGTTCATCACTGCTGCAGGACGCACAGGAGCAGAGGCTAGACGACTTCGTCGCCCAGCCTTTGTCGCAGGTTGCCGAATTCATCAATGGTCGCGCCTTCACAAAAGATGCGACCGGGAACGGCCGCATGGTGGTGCGAATCGCGGAAATTAACTCCGGTCCCGGACCGTCAACCGTGTACAACGACATAGCGGTTGATGAGAAGCATCTTGCTCAACCCGGCGACATACTATTCTCCTGGTCTGGGTCCCTTGCAGTCACACGATGGTTCAGGCCCGAGGCAATTATCAATCAGCACATTTTCAAGGTGATCCCGCGCGGCGACAATCCGAAGTGGCTCACCTTCGAAGCGGTGAAATCAAAGCTAGCTGATTATCGCGCCATCGCCGCGGACAAGGCGACCACCATGGGGCATATTCAGCGACGCCACCTAGACGAAGAGGTGGTCGTGCCGATCCCCGAAGCCATCGCCCGTCTCGACCGGCAGGCAGGCAGCCTGTGGCAGCGCGCGTTAATAGCCGAGCAGGAGTCTCTGACGCTGGCCGCGCTACGGGACAGCCTGCTGCCGGAGCTGATGTCGGGGCGGTTGAGGGTCAGGGACGCCGAGAAGGTTGTCGAAGAAGCGGTTTAGTTAGCCGAACGGTATACGGGGAGGGGCTGGGGATGGGCGCGGGCGGGTGGATGGACGAGGCGGACTGGGAGGCGCTCGCGCTGGAGCAGCTCGGTGAGCTCGGGTGGGAGCCAGGTGCCGGGAAGGACTTCGCGCCGGGGTCGGGGCAGCGGCAGGCTTGGGCCGATCTGGTGCTCGTCGAGGACCTACGGGCCGCGATCGAGCGGCTCAACCCCGACCTGCCGCCCACGGCGGTCGCCGACGCGGTGCGGGCCGCCACCGACGTGGCCTCCCGGGAGGCGTTCGCGGAGAATCGGGCGGCGCACGAGCGACTGGTCCACGGCATCCGATCGATCACGTACACCGACGCGTTCGGTGCCGAGCACAACCCCACCGTGCGCCTGGCCGACCTGGACGAACCCGGCCGCAACGTCTACCGGGCGGTCAACCAGGTGACGATCGTCGACGGCGACTTCCGGCGCCGGTTCGACATCGTGCTGTACCTCAACGGTCTGCCGGTCGCGATCGTCGAGCTGAAGAACGCTGCCGACGAGAACGCCACCCTGACGGGCGCGCACGCCCAACTTCAGGCGTACCTCGCGGAGTTCCCGCTTGCCTTCCGGCACACCGTCCTGTGCTTGATCTCCGACGGGGTCACCGCGAAGTACGGCACCCCGTTCACCCCGTACGAGCATTTCGCGCCGTGGAACGTCGACGACGAGGGCGAACGTGTCGACACCACCTCGCCAGACTACGACGGCCCGGAAGCCCTCATCGTCGCCCTCTACGGACTGTTCAACCAGCGGCGCTTCCTGGAGTTGACCGGTGGATTCGTCAACTTCACGTCGAAGGCGAAACGGATCGCGAAGGCGCACCAACACTTCGCGGTCATCCGGGCCGTCGAGTGCATCGTTCGGGCATCGCAGAGCGACGGGAAGGCGGGCGTCGTCTGGCATACCCAAGGCTCCGGCAAGTCCGAGGAGATGGTGTGCACGGCGGCGCTGACCGCCCGGCACCCCGCCCTGAAGAACCCGACCACCGTGGTGCTCACCGACCGCACCGACCTCGACGACCAGCTCTTCGACACGTTCCTCGACAGCCAGACGCTGCTGGGCCAGGAGCCGGAGCAGGCCGACACCCGCGCCGAACTGCGGCACAAGCTGTCGAACCGGAACGCCGGCGGCATCATCTTCACCACGTTGCAGAAGTTCGGGCGTACGAAAGAAGAGCGCGACGCCGGGAGGCCGCATCCCCTTCTTTCCGACCGGCGCAACATCCTGGTGATCGTTGACGAGGCACACCGCAGCCACTACGACAGCCTTGACGGCTACGCCCGGCATCTCCGCGACGCGCTGCCGCACGCCACGTTCATCGCCTTCACCGGCACCCCGATCGCCACCGCCGAGGTGAACACTCAGGCCGTCTTCGGCAACCACATCGACGTGTACGACCTCAAGCGTGCCGTCGACGACGAGGCGACCGTGCGGGTCTACCACGAGCCGCGGATCATTCCGGTGTCGCTGCCGCCGGACATCGACCCGGAGAGCATCGACGAGCAGGTGGAGAAGCTCACCTCCAGCCTGGACGACGCGGAACGGCGTAAGGCCGAGGCGTACGCGGCCACCATGAACACCGTCTACGGTGCTCCCGACCGGGTCGAGACCCTTGCGAAGGACCTCGTCGAGCACTGGGAGAAGCGGCGTGAGCTGATGCGGCCGCAGCTCGGTGGACCGGGCAAGGCCATGCTGGTCTGCGCGACCCGGGAGATCTGCGTCCGCGTCTTCGACGCCCTCAAGGAGCTGCGGCCCGACTGGGCGGACTCTGCCGTCGACAAGGGCAAGATGAAGATCGTCTTCCATGGGGTGCCCAGCGATAAGGAGGTGCTGCGCCCGCACCACCTGCGCCCGTCGCAGCAGAAGACCATCCAGGCCCGCGCCAAGGACCCGGACGACGAGTTGGAGCTGCTGATCGTGCACTCCATGCTGCTCACTGGCTACGACGCGCCGCCGATCCACACCATCTACATGGACCGGCCGATGAAGGGCGCCAACCTGATGCAGGCGCTCGCCCGGGTCAACCGCCGGTTCCGGGAGAAGCAGGACGGCCTGCTGGTCGGCTACGCCCCGCTGACCGAGAACCTGCGCAAGGCACTCACCGAGTACACGCCCAGCGACCAGAAGGACCAGACCCTCGGCCGCGAGATCGAGCGTGCCATCAGTGAGGTGCACAACGAGATTTCGGTCCTCGATGCCATGCTGACCCCGGTCAAGTGGCGGGAGATCCTGGCCGACGAGAAGGACCCGACCCGCTGGCGCCGGGCAGTGAAGAAGGCCGCCAACTTCCTGCGCAACCCGCGAACCCCCGGCAACGGCGTCGAACCCGGCACGAAGCCGCTGCACCGGCGTTTTCGTGACTCAGCGGGCCGGCTGGAACGGTTCTACACGCTCTGCGCCACCAGCCGCGACTTCGCCGAACGCGCCGGCGACATCCAGCAGATGCGCCGCGACATCCACTACTTCCGCGATGTGCGGGTCTGGATCGTCAAGGAGGAGGCCGCCGACCGGGAGGCCAAAGGCCTGCCCAACACGGCCGAGGTCGAACGTTACCTGTCCCAGCTCGCCGCCGAGGTGGTCGACGCCGCCGACATCACCGACATCTACGAGGAAGCGGGCCTCGGCAAGCTCGACATTACCGAGCTCAATGGGGTGGCGTTGCAGCGCCTGCAGGACTCGGAGACCCCGCATCTGGCCGCCGCGGCGCTGCGGCGACTGATCGAGCGAAAGATGCGCGAGGTCACCAAGCACAACGTGGTCCGTCAGGAACGCTTCTCCGCCCAGCTCGAAGACCTGATGAACCGCTACATGCGTCAGCAGCTGACCAGCGCGCAGCTGATCGTCGAGTTGGTGGAGCTGGCCAAACAGGTGTCCGCGGACGCCCGGCGCGGCCAGCAGTTCGACCCTCCGCTCAACCACGCTGAGCTGGCCTTTTACGACGCTGTCGCGCAGAACGGCGCGGCCACGGAGCTCATGGGTGTCGGCACCCTGGCGGAGATCGCCCGGCAGTTGGTCAAGTCGATCCAGTCGTCGATCACGGTGGACTGGTTCTCGCGCGAACCGGTACGTGCCAAGCTTCGCAGCCACATCCGCCGTCTGCTGGCCCGCTTCGACTATCCGCCGGACCACGAGCGCGCGGCCGTCGACTTGGTCATTCGCCAGATGGAGACGTTCGCGAACGAGTGGGTTCCGGGAGGTCCGGCCTCACAACGGTGACAGGATCGGGCGGCGTACGCCCAGCGAATGGTTGGGCTACGCGTCTCGGTGACGCGGAGTGGATTGTGGTCCGATCCGCATCTGGCGACGGTGGTTGTGGTGTGACTCGCCTGTGTCCGTTCTGACGTTATTTATCCCGCTCTAAGCGTCAGTCGATCGGATGAATTCTGCAAGATCACAAAGTTGAGGCGTTCGTAGAATCTGACAGAAGCCGTTTTAGTTAGTGCAGAGACCTTCAGGTCGTTCGTGGCAGCGGCGGAGGCGAGGGCGGCAGTCAGCCCAACCGATCACGGATGGTGGCAGCGGCGGCGAGGAGTTCGTCGTCCGGGTGGTGGTGGGCGGCTGTGTCGAGGACGGCGTGGGCTTCTGCGGGGCGGTGGGCGAGTGCCTCGGCGAGGTTGACGGCCGCGGTCAGGAACTCGCGGGATACCGCTTGCTGGTGTCGGGCGAGCCATGGATATCCGGTGTCGGCGGCGAGGGGCCCGCGGTAGGCGGCGACGGCGTGGCGTAGGGCGGCGGTGGTGGCTTCGGTGCTGGTGGCATGTTGGGCTGCGGTGATGGCGTCGCGCATGGTCCACAGGTCGATGTCGAAGGCGTCTGTGTTGAGGGTGTAGTGGTGTCGGCGCAGCCGCAGGTAGGTGTTGTCTCCGCTGATGGAGCGGAACGTCTGGCGCAGGTTGTAGGTGTAGGTGTGCAGCCGCTGCGTGGCCAGGCGGTGGGGTGGCTCGGGGATGAGGTCGCCGAGGATGTCGTGCTGGTAGGCCGATCCTCCGCGCACGATCAGGTAGACGAGGAACTCCATCGCCTGTGGGCGGACGTGCTGACCGTCGGGGACGCCGAGGATTGTCGGTGTGCCGAGTACCTGGACCCGGATCCGGTTCGCTCCGACACCGGTCTGCCGGCCCAAGGGTTGGGCGGGGACGTGAAGGCTCGGCGGTTCGGCGCTGTGACCGCCCTCGGAAGTGATAGCGGAAGGGTTCCCCGGTTGTGAGTCGTTCATGGCGGGGCGCCAGTGACCGCCCTCGAATCCGCTTGTGAGGACTCGGTGCTCATTGACGCAACGGTACAGATCCCGTCGGCCTGTCGGTCCGGTCGCACGCGCACCAACTGCTCGACGGCTGGACACGTGACCGTCGGCGGTGCCGAAAGGTCTCAGTTCCCCGCCTGGCTGTGCTGCCGCTGGTTTTCCGCGGCATCGAACTCGATGTCGGGGTGGTTGTGTCCGCGGTCTGCGCAGTGCCGCCGCAGCTCGTTCAGGTGTTGAAGCATGCGGGCGGTGGCGGGGTGGTGGGGGTGGGCACGGCGGTGCGTGGTGATCGTGTCGGCGAGGAGGTGTCGGGCGGCGCCGCAGTGGCCGAGGTCGCGCAGGACAAGAGCGAGGGTGGCCTGCGTGGCGAGGGTGGGGTGGGCACCCGGCCCGGCGGTGACGGTGAGTTGGTCGGCGAGGTGCCGGTAGGCGTGGTACGCGCGTTGGTGATGCCCAGCCTGCCGGTGGGCGGTGGCGAGGTCGTGCAGAGCGGCGAGGACGGGCTGGCCGGAGGGGCCGTGCTTGTCTTCGTCGGTGTACAAGGGCGCACCGACGTGGAGTCGACGGTGGCGGTCCTGTCGCGCACTAGCCGTTGACTTCCGATAGGCCTAGCCGGAGTTCGACGCGCTGCAGTCGACCCGAAATCATCCGCTCGGCATTCGTCAGCACCCTGCGCTACACAGGGCTGACTGCGGGTTGCGCAGTTGGGTAAGGTCGGCTCCAGAGATCGCGGTCCATCGGTCCTGGGGAGACGTTGGCATGGAGTCGGTGGCGTCGGCGTTTGGTCGGGCGGTGACGGCACATCGGGAGGCTGTGTCGCATGTGGAAGCCGCTCGGGTGCGTCTGCACGACCGTGCTGGTGAGGATGGCTTCTCGACGCGGGCCCGCGAGGAGGCGCGGCGGTTCGCTGCGGGGATGCAGCGGCTCGCTGAGGGGTTGACGCCGGGCTGGCTCGGCTGCCGACTGACTCATGCCGCTGTCGACCTCCCGACCGGCGTCCACGCCGCACTGGGACGCCCGATCCCCGTTCGGCTAGGCGATGCGTCGCCCGTCGCCGGGAGCGCGTTCAGTGTCGTGGTGCCGTTCGTGGGCGCCGGTCATCTGGCGGTTGACAGTGATACCCGTGATCCGTCGGTGGCCCGCTGGCTGCGTGGCTTACTGCTGCGGGTGCTCGCGGCGCTGCCGGATGGCGCGCTTCGCGTCGCGGCCGTGGACGGGGCGACTCTCGGGGCGGTGTTCGGCCCGTTCCGGGCCATGATCGATGCGGAGGCGTGGCGGCGGCCCGCGATCGACCTACCCGGCCTTCAGCAGGTGCTGACCGAGGCGGAGGAACGGATCGAGCGCGCCCAAGCCGGCGAGACGGACCCCTCAGTGCTGCTGGTGTGCTGTGCGGCCCTGCCCGAGGGCGCGGGTCGTACTGAATGGTCGCGACTGGCGGCAATCGCCCATGCCGGTCCGGCGGCCGGGGTGTTCCTGCTGCTCGCTGGCTATCCACCACCGCAGCATCCGGGGCTCAACGCGGCACCCCGCCTGGAGAGCACCACGCATCTAACGGCGGTCGGCGGCGGGTTGTTCGCCGTGTCCGACCCGCCGGGGCCTTACCGGTTCAGCTCTGACGGGTCCGGGTTGGCGGTGCCGATGCGGTTGGACGCTGGGCCTCCAGACGATCTGGTGGAGGCGGTCTGCCGCAAGTTGGCGAAGTCGGCGCGGGTGCAGGCGTCGACGGACTTCGCGGCGCTGATGCCGGCGCAGATTTGGCAGGAGTCGTCGGTCGGCGGGCTGAAGACTGTGGTGGGCCGGGACGGCCGCAACGAGTGCGTGTTGGCGCTCGATGACGCGACACCGCACTGGTTGGTGGGTGGTCGTACCGGGTCGGGCAAGACGGTGTTTCTGCTGGACGTGCTCTACGGCCTGGCATCGCGCTACTCGCCGGACGAGCTTGGCCTGTACCTGCTGGACTTCAAGGAGGGCGTGTCGTTCGCCGAGTTCACCCCGACGGCGGTGGACCCGTCCTGGATTCCGCACGCCCGCACCGTCGGTATCGAGTCAGACCGGGAGTACGGGCTCGCGGTGCTGCGGACGCTGTCGCGGGAGATGACCCGGCGGGCAACCGAGCTGAAGCGGGCCGGGGTGACCAAACTCGCCGACCTACGCACCGGCCGGCCGGACGTGGCGATGCCGCGGCTGCTGGCGGTGATCGACGAGTTCCACGTGCTGTTCGAGGGCAACGACGCAGTCGCCCGGCAGGCTGTGGCCCTTTTAGAAGAGCTGGCGCGTAAGGGGCGCTCGTACGGCATCCACCTGATCCTTGCCTCGCAGACCATCTCCGGGGTGGAGGCGCTGTTCACCAAGACCGAGTCGATCTTCGGCCAATTCCCGCTGCGGGTCGCCCTCGCCGGCGGCGGCGGCATCCTCGACCAGCTCAACGACGGCGCGGACAACCTGCCCATCGGTGGCGCGGTCATCAACTCAGCGGCCGGGATAGCGGGGGCGAACCGCATCATCCGCTTCCCCAACGCCGACGCAGAGTCGGTGAGCGCGCAGCGGCACCTGCTGTGGGACGCTCGGCCGCCGGGCGACGCCCCGCCAGCAGTGTTCGCCGGTTACGCCGAGCAGCACCCCGACCAGGACCCCACCTTCGTCCGCCTGACGCCGGACGTACGCCGACGGCGAGCCCTGGTCGGCCGAGCCGTGGACGTCGGCCTGCCCACTGCCGGGTTCACCCTGGACGCGACCCCGGGCAGCCACGTAGCGGTGCTCGGCACCTCGCCGGTCGGGGCCGACGTCCTCTTCGCGGCCACCGTCAGCTTGGCCCGCCAGCACGCCCCCGGCACCGCCAGGTTCCTCGTCGCGCCGTTGGTCGCCGCAGCCGACGAGGCCGCCGACGCCACTGTCGGCGCGATCACCGCAGCCGGCCACTCATGCGAAACCGTCAGCGCAGCCCAGCTCCGAGCGCGACTGGCGGACCTCGCTCAGGCGACCGCTCCCGGTGGGGGGCAGACGACCTATCTGGTGATCTTCGGCGCGGACATCGCCAGCAGTCTCCTCGCCGCCAGCGACCCCACCACCTACCGCTCCGGACACGACGACCTCCGAGATGTGTTGGCCAATGGGCCCACTCAAGGTGTCCACCTGCTCGGCTGGTGGCGCACCGTGAGCCGGTTCACCGACGACCTCGGGCCCACCGGTGGCAACGAGGTCGCCTGCCTCGTCGCCCTCAACCTCCCCGGGAACGACTTCGGGGCCCTGCTCGGCGACTACGCATCCGAATGGCAGTCCCGCCCCAACCGCGCTCTACTGATTGATCGGCACGACAACCGCCGCGCCCTCATCGTCCCCTACGTGCGCCCCGGCACCCTCGACCAGATCGACGATATGGAATGACAGACCAGCCCGTCACCCCGATGCCCCGCGACGGCGGCTGGGCTGCCTACACCGATCACTCCCGTCGTCTGTCCGCCCTGCTGCACGACGAACGCGTCCGCGCCGAGCACCAGGGCGCTACCAGCCGCAACGGACAGGCCGCCGTCGACCAGATCACCTACCGGCTGGGGGCTCAGCGACAACACCTTCAACAACTCGCCGTCTCCATGCGCCTGCCCGAGCCACACATCGGCGGAATAGCGCCCGGTCCCATACCTGACCCCGCCGAGGCCCTGCGCCGGGCCGCAGCAGCCGCTGACGCGGCTGACGCCGCCGCGGAGAACGCCCACCGGCGGGCGGCTCAGCCACCGCTGTTGCCCGGGCTGACGCCGCTGGCCCGCAACGCCCTCGTCTATGCCGCTGCGGCGATGCTGGGCACCTTCGCGTCGCTGCTGATGTTTGCCGTCAGCCCCGACACCGATCTCGACCGGATCCCTTGGCAGCTCGTGCCCTGGTCCCTGTGTGGGCTGCCCGCGCTGGCCTTCTTCGCCGGCTACCTCACGATCAGCCTCGTCGGACAGCCGCGCATCGGCAGCGGTGGCACCCGGTCCGCGCGGGCCGGCGGAGTGATCTGTTTTGTCGGCATGCCAATCTTGTGGTTCATCTTCATCGCCTCGACCAGAGGCTGAACCGCAGACGCATCTGCCACCAACGGCGGTGCGTTGGACACCACGAATCAGGGGAGGAACATCCAGTGGCCACCATCGGAGACATCAAGGCGGGCCTGGCTCACGGCAAGTCCGAGGCCGAAAAGGCACTCGCCCAGCTCGCCGGCGTCAACGCCCAGGTCGACAAGGCCATCGCCGTGCTCCAGGCTCTCGCCGCCGGCACCCAGCAACCCGCCGTCATGGGTGCCATAGGCAAGCTCAGCGCCGCCAAGCAGAAGTTCGGCGAAGGCGCCGGCCTGATCCAGGCCGCATCCGCCCAGACCGACAAGTACAACGCCGTCCTCTGACACCGAATCCCCGGAAGGTTCCCTCGATGCCCACCGTCATTGTTCCTGTCGGCCTCAACCTTGGCCCCTCGTACCGGTACGCCACTCCGCCTGACTCTGAGCCGGAGTTCTACCGGGTGAGGCTTGGCCAGGAGTTCGCACAGCTGACCATCGACGAGTTCAAGGTGTGGGGACGAGCTTTCCTTGACCCTGAGCGTCACTCCCGGCTTGAGATCAACCGAGGAACGCTGCGCGACGATATCGATGCGTCTGGCGACGGTCCCACAAAGCCGGAGCACATCATCGAAGGACTCCTGGAGCGGGGATTGCTCATCGAGTTCGACCCGGACGGCTCGCTCGAGAGAGTGTTTAGGCAGCTCAAGCTGTTTCCCACCGCCGAAGGCATGGGCAACACGCCGGACGAGCCTGCTTGGGAGCGCATCGGCCACAACGGGCAGCCTCTATTGAAGGTAAGCGCGACGGTCTACGGGATCTGGGCGTTCTCCAACATCGAAGAGTCGCTCTGGGCCGCATGCTCTGGCCTTGCTGAGGACGCCGAGCAGGGCAGAGCCGATGGCGAAGAGCTTGACGCCTTGACCGCGGACGAAGCCGCAAAGGCGATCGCCGGCAACGTGCCGCTACTCGTTTCTGCGGGCTGCGCAGTTCTCGACAAGACTTCCTAGCGATGGGATGGCGTCGGCAGACTAACCGGGCCGGAACCTCCGGTTCCCGCCTCGGCAACGTAGGACGGTCAGCCGGACGCGCGCTGGTGGATACAGCGGTGGAATCAGCGCGGGAAGGCATCACCAAGGTCAGCGAGAAGGTCGGGAAGGTGGCTGGCGCTGGGATCGCGGTGGCGGCCACTGCGGCAGTCGATGCCGCTGGCCACCAGCCCTCGCCCTTGGTCGCGGTGGGTGCGGCGTACGCCGGCATGAAGGTCGGTGGGTTGGTCGGCCGTGCCATGAACGCCGGGCTGGATCGGATCACCGCTGGGCGGGGTGGTGGTCCGATCGGTTCGGTGATGGCGGAGTTGAGCATGGTGCTGCAGACGCTCGATCAGGTGGGTCGGGGCATCGCGGAGGTTGTCGACTCGGTGAACAATGCTCAGGCCCACTTTCAAAAGGTCAGCCGGGGCGGCGGAAACAACCTGCTGAACAGCGCGGTCCGTGCGTGCCGGCAGGCGGCTGTTCGCCTTGAGGAGGGTGTAGACGAGGTCAAGCAGGCTCAGGACCTCGTCGGTAAGCACTTGGTGGCGGTGGCGACGGCTGGTGGCTGAGCGCCGCTAGCCGCCCGCCGCTTGGAAGATGTCGTCGAGCCCGGACGGTCAGTGGGCCTGCGGATCGTGTGGTGCCGACTCGTCGGATTGCGAAGGTGGCTGGCCGTCGGGATGGTCGAAAATGGCTTCGCTTCGCTCATCGTGAGTCGGCTCGACCTTCCGCTTTTCCTTGGCGGGCTGCTGAGGGAGGTCGATGCCGATTGCTCGTGCGTACTCGGCGAGGATGCCGCCTGCTTCGGCGAGTAGCCATGAGCCGTCGCGGAGCTTGACGATTCCTTGGGCGTAGTTGCCCAGTGCCCGGTTGACCAGTGGGTTGTTGGCCCCGGCGGTGAGAGCGCGGAACTCGGCTCGGGCGTTCTCGGCATCCTGGATGACGACCTTGGCAAGGTCCTGCTGCTGGCCGATGGAGACGTACAGGTCCCGCAGCGCGGCGGCGATGTCGGGCAGGGTCATGGTTGGTACCTCCGGGTGAGGCCGGCCGCGGGATCAGGGCTGGCGGTGAGTCGGCGGGCGTTGATGAGTTGGGGGCGGGTGGCGCCGGGCGTTCTGCGGGGTAGGCGGCCGTAACCCGTGAAGGTGGCGGCGGCCTGCTCGTTCGTAGGGCAGGGGCCGACCAGACGGCAGCGCAGGCAGTAGCCGGTGGCGCTGGAGGTGACGTGCTCTGCGAGCGTTCGCTGGGCGGCGGTGAGCTGATCGATGGCCGCCGCCGACAGGTAGATGGTGGCGGCCATCTCATGCCTCCGGTCGCGGGAGGGCAGCCACGCGGGCGAGCACTTGCCGGAAGCATCCTGCCTGGCTGTGCGCGTTGATCTCGATGCCTTCGAGCCACACCCACTGGCCGTCGTACCAGGTGCTTAGGTCAAGGCGGACGTGGATGATTCGCAGCCAGAGCGGACCGCAGCTGTGCTGATAGTCCTGCTCACGTAGGTGCACAGCGTCGCCGGGCGCGACCGTCACCTCGGGTGTGAGGGGTGTCGGGATCACAGCCCGCCCATCCAACCCGTTTGGCCCGGATGTGGCCGGGATCTGCGGCCTCCGCAGGCGGGGCAGTTCAGCACCGAACCGCACCGTCGGCACCACCGAGATTTGACCCTGAACAGGAACAGCCCAGCGGCGAAGCCAAGTACCGCAACCGCCACCAGGGCGAGGGATGGGACCACTGCGTTGCCTCCCTGACTCGGCCCCTCAAGGGACGCAGCCCGCTTCGGGTGACGGGCTGCGTCCCGTCAAGAGGCGTCCGAGGCCGGACGAGCGGCGGGCCCCTGGGAGCGCGAGCCCACCGTCGCACCGCGCGGCTTTCGGCCGCACCGGCCTGACATGCTCAAGCCCATAGTGCCTATGCACTAGTGAGAATGCAAGGATTGCATTCGCAAGTAAGTCACTTGCCTGGCCTGCCTAGAGGTTGCATCCGCATGGCGGGCACACTCTGACTACGACAGGAGCGAAGGGACATGGAGTTGTCAGCTCGACGGCAGCCACCCACCGTGCGCCTCCGGCGGCTCGCTGCGGAGCTGCGTGGACTGCGCACCGCGTCCGGCCTCACCCGCGACGAGGTCAGCGAGCAGACCGGCATCAACCCCGCCACGCTCTATCGGATCGAGACGGCCAAGGTCCGCCCACAGCGGCGCACCCTGATGGCGATGCTCGACAAGTACGGCGTCACCGACGAAGACAAGCGCAGCGAACTCATCGCCCTATCGAGTCAGGCCGCGCAGCTGGGATGGCTCCAGGCGTACGAGTCCGAGCTTCCCGAGCTGTACACCACGTACATCAGCTTCGAGGCCGAGGCCCGATCGGTCCGCAACTACGAGTCCCTCTTCGTCCCCGGCCTCCTCCAGACCGAGAACTACGCTCGGGCGGTGATCCGCGGCGTCCTACCGTTAGCCACGGACGCTGACGTTCAGGCCCGGGTAGACGCGCGGATACAGCGACAGGTTTCACTTCGCAAGACGGAGCCGCTGCGTGTCTGGGCAATCCTCGACGAGGCCGTCCTGCACCGGCAGACCGGCGGCGCTGAGGTCATGGCCGCGCAACTGGAAGCCCTGGCGGAGGCAGCCGACCAGCCGCACGTGACTCTCCAAGTCATCCCATTCACGGCCGGCGCCCACGCCGGCATGCCGGGCTCGTTCGTCGTCATGGACTTCCCCGACCCGGCCGACCCGGCCTTGGTCTACGTCGACAGCATGGCCGGCGATCTGTTCCTGGAGCGCGAGGCAGACGTACGCCGCTACGCCACCACGTTCGAACACCTCCGCGCCACCGCGCTGGACCCCACCAACTCGATCAAACTGATCAAGGCCCAAGCCGCCGTGATCGATCAACAAGGAGGTACGGGATGAACCAAGCTGACGCGTCCCGCGCCCAGTGGAGAAAGAGCAGCCGATCGAGTGGGAACGGTCAGTGCGTCGAGGTCGCCGACTTCGACACCACTGTCGCGCTGCGTGATAGCAAGGACCCCTCGGGTCCGGTACTCGTCTTCGAGCGCGCCGCATGGGCGAGTTTCTTGGCGGGCGCAAAGAACGGCATCCCGAGGTCGTAGCAGGGCGATCCGGGTGGCAGTAGGCGCGGCACTTGCGCCACCAAGTCGGTCGTCCGCCGCACTAACCAAGATCGCGGGTTGCCCTCATGCTCCCGCTGCCATTGTCGGCTCTGCCTGAAAAATTCAGCCGACATCGACGGCCGTCAGGTCGCCATCTTCTGGGGCCGTCGCGGGAGCTTCGCCCCGCCCCACAGACAGCCCGGCTGAGCGGACCTGATGCCGTCCTGCTCATGGTCATCTGTAAACCACCACGCTGGAAGGCGGTACGGATCGGCCGCGCGCCCCTCGATGCTTTCGGACGTGAGAAGGCAGGCGATCGTCTGATCGACTAATTGGACGTAGGTGGCGAGGACGCTCCGGGCGATGCTTGTGTTCAACGTCCGGCCCGACCATCGCACCTCGCCGCTCCGCCGGCCGGGACCCGCGTCGCTGCCCATGCCTTCGTAGGACGGCGCTGCCATCTTGTTTGGTAAGACCCGGTGCGCCACGCCGTTGCGTAGCTCGATGAAGTCGTCCAAGCGCTTCGACATGTCGTCGTAATGCTCGACGGCGCTCAGCTCAACAGGGGATCCGAGCCGCTTTCCAGCAGCGCTGTCGAAGAAGGTGAGGATCAGCGCGCCGGGAAGTTGGAGCGGGGCAGGACAATGCGCCGTTGCCTGAGCCAAGATTCGCGCGGCCTTTGACTGCTTGTTCCGCCAGCCCAGCCGGCCGACAGTCTCCCGCTCGCTCACGGGGAAGCTGACGGCGCTGCCGACCTCGTACACCAGCCGCTCCCATGTAGATACAGCCAGCATCACCACCAGCGGGTTCAGCACCCCCCGCGGCTGATCACCACCGCCCGGACGTTCATTGTGAATCAGTACGAGATCTACTGCGTCGCCCAGCGCTCCACGAGCCCTCAGGCATGCACGCACTACTGGTGGTAGAGCGTCAACCTTCTCGTTAGTCAAGTCACCACGATCGATCCGAACGGCATCGGAACATGATTCCAGGTCGCCGCCGATCGTGTGAGCCCGTGCTCCTGCCGGCCGTGTCCGTCCTGCTGTGTTCAGTAGACGTTGGTTGTGACACCTTACGGCCTCACCTGACAACACCCCGACTCATTACCGGCCTGCCCTTATGCCACCACCACGGCCGCGAAGTCTACGGCTCCGTTCCACCCACCCTGATCTCGCTCATGGAGTACACCTTGGCCACGCATCACGCCTTTTCCGCGCGAAACGCAAGAGCCCTCGCTTACGCGAACCCCGAACCTGACGGATTCGGCCTTGACCTCCCGTTGCGGGTCCGGCCGGGTCTCCCACTTGGTGTCCCGCTTCAACAGGACCCCCGAACGGACCCTTCGATTCGGCTCACAGCCCAGGTCAGGACCGCTGTCAGCACCGTCTGTCGTGCTGCGACAGACCCTCAGACTGGGTCTCTCCCCATAGGAAGGGGGTGACGTATGGCTGATCCGTTGCTTCGGGTCCAGGCCCAGCTCACCGATCGAGACCTCGTGCTGCTCGGCTGGCTGGCCGACCACGGGGTGCTCACGTCCTTCCAGATCGCCGAAGCCCTCTACCCATCGGTCGACTACGCCCAGGAACGCCTGCGGGCCCTGGCACAGAAGTTGGGGGTGGTGGACCGGTTCCGGCCGCAGAAGCCCGACGGCGGCTCCTACCCCTATCACTACGTTCTGGCGCAGCTCGGCGTTGAGGTCGTCGCCGCGCAACGCGGCGACGACCTGCCCCGCAAGGACCAAGCCCGCAAGAGGCGGTGGCATCTGACGAGGCGGGCGAACCTGCCGCACCTGCTCGGGGTCAACGGCTTCTTCACCGCCCTGGCCGGGCACGCCCGCACCCATCCCGGCAGCGAGTTGGTGCGCTGGTGGCCGGCGGGACGCTGCCAGCAGATGGGCGCCTTCGCCGAACCCGACGACGACGTCACCGTGCGCATCTACCAGCCGAGGTCACGGCCGGACGGGCACGGCATCTGGGTCGACGGCGACCGCACGGTGCCATTCTTCCTGGAGTACGACCTCGGCACCGAACGGCCCCTGTCCCGCCTGGTCGATAAGATCGCCGGCTACCGGGAACTCGCGCACGCCACCGGCCGGATCTGGCCAGTGCTGTTCTGGCTGCACTCCCCGGCACGCGAGCGGCACCTGCACCAGGAACTCGCCGCCGCCGGGACCATCTACCCGGTGGCCACCGCCGTGCACGCCGAGGTCACCGGCATCAACCCGGCCGAGGCGGGGTGGTGGCTGCACCGCCACCACGGGGCGCCGCTGCGCCTAGCCGACCTCCCCGCCGCCGACAGCCGCACCGAACAGGCCACCTAACCCAACAACGGCGACCCACTCCCTGCTGAGCCGGACACGCGCCCACACAGGCGGCGGCAGGGCCATCACGCCGCAGACCCCTGGACCAGCGGACGCGAGGGCTACATCCTGATCGGCGTTGGCGGCGGCGGCCGGCGCAGCGCGGCAAGCGGACGCCTGAGCCACTCCCGCCCGACCGGGGTGCGGACCATACCTCTGCTCCCACGGTGACAGCAACGCTTCGCAACTGTCAGCCGCTCTCCGACGCCCCGCGTGAGTTCCCGTGAGCCGCTGACAGTCCGAATCGCTTCCCGGTGACAGCGCTCAGAGGTATCGTCCCCGCCCTTTCACGGAAGCAGAGCGACCGCCTTGAGTCGCTGCTTTTGCATCAATCGGACAGATCGCGCGATTCCGCGCAGGAAAGGAAATCGCATGAACGAAGGACTCCGACTCCCGCAGATTCACATGCTTTTCGGAGGACCGTGGCCACCGCGCCGTATGACGACGAAAACGCCGTCCGGAGCTATCCTGACGAACCGTATCCCGGTACCGCCATCAATAACGGCGGTGCGAAACACTTCCCCACGAACGAAAAGGAAACGACGATTCCGATGCGTATCGCACGCGTCGACACCATTCCCATGACCGCCGAAGACCTCGACAACGCCGCCGAAGCCCTCGCCGTCCTTCTCAACCACTTCCGGCGCGAACATCCCGACCTCGCCGCCTGAACTCCCTCGCCCCAACGCCGGGGGCGGCCCACCTGCGCGTGGGCCGCCCACCGGCCGACCCACCCCAACCCCGCACGGAGGAACCACCTTGACAGGCAAGCCCACCCCCACCAGCGCACCGAAACGACGCGGCCGACGCGCCCCCACGAGCACCCAGCCCGACACGCCGACCGGCCCGTGCCGGGTGTGCGTCTACATCCGACGCTCCACAGACGACGAACACCAGCCCTTCAGCCTGCTCGCCCAACGCACCGCCCTACACAAGTACGTCGACAACCACCCCGGCTGGGTCATCGTCTGCGAATTCGAAGACGACGCCTCCGGCGCCACCACCGAACGCCCCGGCCTCAAAAAAGCACTCGACGCGGCGAAAGCCGGCATGTACGACGTCCTCCTCGTCTACCGAGTCGACCGATTCAGTCGCAGCCTCGCCCAATTCGTCGACCTCGCCGCCACCCTCGACGCCGCCAACGTCCGATTCACCTCCGCCACCGAACCCGTCGACACCGGCGGCGCCATCGGCCGCATGATTCTGCAATTCCTCGCCGTGTTCGCCGAATTCGAACGCAACATGATCATCGACCGGGTGAAAAGTGGCATGACCGCGAAAGCCAGCAAAGGCCAATGGGCCGGCGGCACCCGCCCCTACGGCTACCTCGTTGACAAAGACACGCAGCGCTTGGTCCCCCACTCGGAGGAGGCACCGATCCTGCGGGACATCTTCCGCCTCTACACCCGCGAGCGACTCGGCACACGCGCCATCGCCAGCGACCTCAACGAGCGCGGTGTCCCCAACCGCACCGGCAAGAAGTGGTCCGGACACACCATCAACCGGATCCTGGACAACCCCGCCTACCTCGGGGACATCGCCTACCGCGACGTCTACGTCCCCGACGCCCACGAGCCGCTCATCGACCGGGACACGTTCCGCCGCGCTCAGGACATCGCCAACGCCCGCGGCGACGTCCAAACCCAGCGGGCCATGTCCGACTCGGACTACTACCTCACCGGCCTACTCACCTGTCCGCAGTGCGGACAGCGCTACATCGGCACGTCCGCCAACGGTCGCACCCGCCGCTACCGGTACTACACCTGCTTCACCCGTACCCGCTACGGCAAACACGCCACCTGCACCGCACCCCGGCTCCCCGCCGACGACCTCGACCACATGATCCTCAAAGCCTTACTCGACTTCTACACCACCGCCGAACCCGTCCTCGCCGCCATGATCCAACGCGCCCACGCCCAACACGACACCACCACCGACGACCGGCGCGCCGAACTCACCGCCACCGCCCACCAGATCACCAGCACCGAGAACGCGATCGACCGCTACCACACCGCGTTCGAGAACGGCACCATGGACGACGCCACCGCCGGACCCCGCATCCGCGACCTCCGCCAACGACTCGCCCAACTCCGGACCCGGCACACCGAACTCGACGCCAGCCTGACATCGCAGCCCGAGCCCCCGCCGCCCGGCACCGTCGCCCGCATCCGCGACCACCTCAGCGCCATCATGACCAGCGGCACCGCCACCGAGCGCAAAGCCGCAGTCGAAACGCTCATCGCCGAAGTCCAACTCACCGACCAGGGAGTCGTACCCGTGTTCAAGATCCCCACAGACACGACGATGCCCCCGCCCGAAACGGACGGGGGCACTTCAGGAGTACCACCGGTTCGCACAATGGTGCGGTCGGTGGGGCGGGCGGGACTCGAACCCGCGACCGAGGGATTATGAGTCCCCTGCTCTAACCGGCTGAGCTACCGCCCCGATGCCGCGCCGGATCTTATCCCGCTCGGCGATCAGCAGCCAGCACCGAGCCGGCCGGTGCCCCCGCCTTCGCCAGCACGATGGGCAACAGGAATATAACAGCGCGCTTCCGTCCGCCCGGGAATGGCCGTCAGCTGGCGCGCAACTCCTCCAGCACCGCGCCGGCCGCTGGTGAGAGCGCCTGGATCGACGGGCTGTCCCGGTGGTCGCCGGCCACGGGCGGTGCAGCCGGCGGGCGGCGGCGAGGCCGCCGCCGACGATGACCACGTCGGTCTCAGCCAGCATCGCGCGCCTCCCGCTCACCGTTCGCCCGGGACAACCGGCCCGGCCACCAGACCTTCGGCCCGATGTCGTACGCGAGTGCCGGCACCAGCAGCGACCGGACGATGATCGTGTCGATCAGTACCCCGATGGCGACGGCGGTACCCAACTCGACCAGGACCACCAGTGGCAGGACGGCGAGGGCGGAGAAGGTCGCGGCGAGCACGATGCCCGCGGAGGTGATCACCCCGCCGGTGACGGCGAGGCCGGCGAGCACACCGGCGCGGGTGCCGCGCTTGACCGACTCCTCCCGGACCCGGCTCATCAGGAAGATGTTGTAGTCGATGCCGAGCGCGACCAGGAAGACGAACGCGAACAGCGGGAACGACGTGTCCACGCCGGGGAAGTCGAAGACGTGCCGGAACAGCAGCGCGCAGAGGCCGAGGGTTGCCGCGAAGCTGAGCAGCACGGTGGCGATCAGCAGCAGCGGGGCGAGCAGGGCGCGCAGCAGCAGGGCCAGGATGACGGCGATGACCACCAGCACGACCGGGATGATGACGTTCTGGTCGCGCCTCGCGGCGTCGGACGTGTCCACGTTGGTAGCGGTGAACCCACCGACCACGGCGTCCGCGCCGGGCACCTGGTGTACGGCGACCCGTAGCTTGCGGATGGTCCGTTCGGCGCCGTCGCTGTCGGGCGGGTCGGCCAGGGTCGCCTCCAGTTGCACCCGCCCGTCGACGACCTTCGGTGTGGCGTTTCCCTGCGGTGGGCCGGTCTGCGGGCCGGCGGGAAGCGGGCGCACGTCGGCGACGCCGGGTACGCCCTGCGCCACCTGGGCGACCTGTCGGGCGGTCTGTTCGGTCGTGAAGATGGTGGCCGGGCTGCCGGTGCCGGCCGGGTAGTGCCGGGCGATCACCTCCTGGCCGTCGACCGAGTCGGTGCGCTGGGTGAACAGGTCGGACTGGCCGAGGGTGGTGGCGCCGAGCTGGGTGAGGCCGAGCGTGAGGAGGGCCAGCACGACGGCGGTGCTCAGCCAGATCGGCCGGGCGTGCCGGGCCACGAAGCCGGCGATGCGGCTCCAGATGCCGTGCTCGGCCCGCGGGTCGGCCTGGTCGGCTCGGGGCCGCCGGGGCCAGAACGCCCACCGGCCGCCGATCACCAGCAGCGCGGGTAGGAAGGTGAGCATCACCAGCAGGGTGGCGGCGATGCCGATGGCGGCGACCGGGCCGAGCGCCCGGTTGGAGTTGAGGCTGGACAGCAGCAGGCAGAGCAGGCTGACGATGACGGTGCCGCCGGACGCGATGATGGCCGGCGCGGCGCCCTTCCAGGCGGTGCGCATGGCGTCCCACGGTCGGTCGTGCCGGTGCAGTTCCTCGCGGTAGCGGGCGATGAGCAGCAGTGCGTAGTCGGTACCGGCGCCGAAGACCAGCACGGTGAGGATGCCCTGGGCCTGCCCGTTGAGCTTGATCACGTCGGCGTCGGCGAGCAGGTAGACGAACACCGAGGCCAGCGCGTACGACATTCCGGCGGCGAGCAGCGGAAAGATCCAGAGCACCGGGCTGCGGTAGACGATCAGCAGGATGATCAGCACGACGACCAGGGTGACCAGCAGCAGCGGCCCGTCGATGGCGGCGAAGACCTCGATCAGGTCGGCGAGCAGGCCGGCCGGTCCGGCGACGTCAACCGTGAGTCCGTCCCGGCCGCCGCCGGTGATGTCGCGAAGCTGTTCGACGACCGAGCCGATCTCCTCACCCTCGGCGTCGTCCACCGGCACGACGACCTGGAGAGCCTGGCCGTCCGCACTGGGGATGGGTGGGGGCAGCGGGGTGACCACGCCGGGCACCTGGGCGAAACGCGCCACGTCGGCGCCGACCCGCTGGCGGTCCGCGTCGGTGATTCCCGTACGCCGCTCGTAGACGACCAGCGCCGGGGTGGTCTCCCGGTCGACGAACCGGCCGGCGAGGTCCTGGGCGCGGGTCGCCTCGGCGTTGGTGGGCAGGAAGGCGGCGTTGTCGTTGGTGGCGACCTCGCTGAGGCGCCCCGAGTACGGGCCGGCCACACCGCCGATGACCAGCCAGGCCAGCACGAGCGCCACCGCGATCAGCGTGGCCCTGCCGCCTCGTCCGGACATCCGCACTCACCCCAATGAATCGACGCATCAATCGACGCAGCATGAGCCTGAGTCGACATCGACCATCCTGCCGGGCGAGCGGGTCGAGGGAGGGCCAAACCGGGGCCACGCGCACGAAAACGCCCGCCGGCGTACTGCCGACGGGCGCTGTGAGAAGCTCCCCCGATTGGACTCGAACCAATAACCTGCCGGTTAACAGCCGGCTGCTCTGCCAATTGAGCTACAGGGGATCGTGCACCGCCCGGCACCGGATCCCGCCGGCGCCGTGCGACGGGACAAGAGTACAGGACATCCCCGGGTGGTGGTCCAGTGGGTTCCCTCCCCACCTTCGTTGATCAAGAGGCGCAGGTCAGGGCGGCAATGTATCGACAATTAGGGTAAATCGCCATCCCGGCCCAACCATGCTTGAGCGGAGAGCAGGATGGGTAGTTAGCTGCGGACAGAGGACGCAGGCGCGAATTGGTCGCCATCCGGCGGGGTGACCCGGCGGGGCGACGGCGCGTCAGGTACGGAAGGAGCCGCCATGCGCGGAAAGATCATGTTTCTTGGCGGGCTGGCTGCGGGATTCGTCCTGGGCGCCCGTGCCGGCCGGGAGAAGTACGAAGAGCTCGTGGTCCGGGGCCGCAAGGTGCTCGACCACCCGACCGTCCAGGAGGCGGCCGGGGTCGCGCAGGCCCAGGCCAACAAGCTCTACAGCGAGGGCAAGGACAAGCTCGGCCAGACCAAGCTGGGCGAGAAGCTGGGCACCGGCAACGGCAGCACCGGCAAGCAGGAACTGACCGCCGCCGACGACGCGTTCGCCGGCACGCCCGCCACGATGGGCGCGAAGACGGGCAGCAGTTCGGTCGGCACGACCTCCGGGTCTCCGTCGGCCACCAACCCCCGCACCAAGCCGTCCGGCTCGGGCACCAACGCCAGCACGCTCTGACCCATCGCACGTCGACGCGTCGCCGAGAGGGCGACCGGCCCGTGGTCTGTTCAGGTGCGGTCAGTCCTTGCTGCTGAACGCCGCGTCGAAGGCGGCGCTCGGTGCGTCGAAGGCGAGCCGACGGACGAACTGCAACGCCTCCGGAGCGCCGAGCAGGCGGTCCATTCCGGCGTCCTCCCACTCGATCGAGATGGGACCGGTGTAGCCGATGGCGTTCAACGCGCGGAAACAGTCCTCCCAGGGCACGTCGCCGTGCCCGGTGGAGACGAAGTCCCACCCGCGGCGCAGGTCCGCCCAGGGCAGGTGGGAGGCGAGCCGGCCACGCCGGCCGTCCCCGGTGCGCACCTTCGCGTCCTTGCAGTCCACGTGGTAGATCCGGTCGGCGAAGTCGAAGATGAAGTTCACCGGGTCCAGCTCCTGCCAGACGAAGTGCGACGGGTCCCAGTTCAGCCCGAACGCGGGCCGGTTGCCGATCGCTTCCAACGCCCGCTTGGTCGTCCAGTAGTCGTACGCGATCTCGCTGGGGTGCACCTCGTGCGCGAACCGCACCCCCACCTCGTCGAACACGTCGAGGATCGGGTTCCACCGGTCGGCGAAGTCCTGGTAGCCGCGCTCGATCATCGACGGCGGCACCGGCGGGAACATCGCCAGGGTGTGCCAGATCGACGAGCCGGTGAAGCCCACGACGGTCTTCACCCCGAGCTTCGCCGCCGCCCGCGCGGTGTCCTTGATCTCCTCGGCGGCCCGCTGGCGGACCCCCTCGGGCTCCCCGTCGCCCCAGATCCGGGCGGGCAGGATGTCCTGGTGCCGCTCGTCGATCGGGTGGTCGCAGACCGCCTGACCGACCAGGTGGTTGGAGATCGTGAAGACCTCAAGGTTGTGCTTCGCGAGCGTCTCCCGCTTGCGATCGACGTACGAGTCGTCGGCGAGCGCCTTGTCGACCTCGAAGTGGTCGCCCCAGCAGGCGATCTCCAGACCGTCGTAGCCCCACTCGGAGGCGAGCCGGCAGACCTCCTCGAACGGAAGGTCGGCCCACTGGCCGGTGAAGAGCGTGATGGGTCGCGCCATTGTCCTTCTCCCCTGTTGTGATGGGGATTCCGTGTGCGGACCAGGGCGAGGGTGACCGGTCAGACCGGTACGTGGCGTCGGGGCGGTCGCCGGTGGGTGCGGAACACACCTGGGCCCGGCGGGTTGCGCCTCCCACCGGGTCACCGGCCACCGTCACGGTCGCCGCTCCCACCCTATTTGCGCCGCACCCCATCGCGGAAGCCCCGGATCGTCACTCGGCTGCTTCTTCGGGCGCGGGCAGGACGGCCCGGACGCCGAAGCCGCCGCCGGGTCGTGGGCCGGCGGAGAAGCTGCCGCCGATCCGTTCGGCGCGCCTACGCACCGCGATCAGACCCCGCCCGGCGCCCCGGGTGTCCCCGACCGGCGCCGCGGCATCGGCGCCGTCGTCGCGTACCTCGATGGTGATGCCCTCGGGGTCGTAGCGCAGGCGGACGGCGACCGGTGCGCCCGGGGCGTGCCGGCGCGCGTTGGTCAGCGACTCCTCGATGATCCGGTACGCCGCCACGTCGACCGCGTCGGGGAGCGGGCGGGGTGCTCCGGCCAGGGCCCAGCGCACCGACTGGCCTGCGGCGAAGCCCTCCACCAGCGCGTCGAGACGGTTCAGGCTGGGTGCCGGCCCGGTCAACGGATCGGGCTCCTCGCCCCTGTGCAGCAGCTGGTGCCCGTGCGCCCGCACCGTCCGGCGCCACCGCGCGAAACGCCCCATGCTGGTCAAGGTACGGCAGTCGCGCTGGGAGCCGGTCCGTGGCCTCGCGGGGACGGAGGCGGGCGGCGGGCGGCGACACTTTGTTTGAGCGGTATACCTGTGAGTCATTTTTATGACGCACAGGTATACCGCTCATCGGTGCACTGCCGTCCGGGCCCGGCACCCGGCATCGACCACGCCGGGACGGCACACGGGCGCCCAAGCCGCAGACCAGACCAGCAGACCAACAGACCGACCAGGCCCGGCCGGGTGGGCCGTGGGGCGCACCGGGCCGGGCATGGTCAGCGTTGCAGGTGCCTGGAGGGGCCGTCGGCCGTGACCGGCGGCCCCTCCATGCTCAGCGGGTCAGGGCAGGGTCCACTTCTGGTTGGCCGCGCCGAGGCAGGTCCAGAGGTGCACGATGGTGCTGTCCGCGGAGTTGTTGCCGGAGACGTCGAGGCACTTGCCCGACGACGTGTTGCGCAGGGTGCCGTCGGCCTGGGCCGCCCAGTTCTGCGCGCCGGTGCCGTTGCAGGTCCAGAGCTGGATCTTGGTGCCGTCGGCGGTGCCGCTGCCGGACACGTCCAGGCACTTGCCGAGCGCCTTGACCGTCGAGTTCGGCGTCACGGTCCAGGTCTGCGCCGTACTGCCGTTGCAGGTGTAGATCTGGATCTGGGTGCCGTCGGCGGTGGCGCCGTTGCGCACGTCCAGGCACTTGCCGGCCAGGCCCTTGACCGGGCCGACCCCGGGGGTGCCGCCACCGCTGCCCTTGACCAGGGTGAAGTCGTCCACGTCGAAGAGCCCCGTGCCGGTACCGGTGAAGGTGAGGTAGAGGTTCTGGGTGCCGGACGGGACGTTCGACAGGGTCGTGCTGACGTTGGCGTAGGTCTCCCAGCTGCCAGTGTTCGGCACCGTGGCCGAGCCGAGCACCGTGCCGGTCGCCGAGCCGGTACGCACCTGGATGGTGCCGCCCGCGCCGCCGGAGACGACCCGGGAGGTGAACGAGGTGACGCCGGTCAGGTTCACGCCGTTGTACGCGGCCCAGTCGCCCGGTTCGATGTAGCCGAGGGTCTGGCCGCCGTTGGCGCCCGGCTTGGTGAACGCCGAGACGCCGTTGGCCGAGCTGAACGCCTCGGCCTGGATCGTGGTGTTCCCGGTCGGCGGCGGGGTGGTGCCCAACTCCTTGATCCGGATGTTGCGGAACGAGGCGTCGTCACCGGTGCCGTGGTTCTGGATGCCGATGTGGCCGGCCAGCGACCGTACCGGATTGGTGTTGGTGAAGTCGTTGATCTTCACGCCGTTGAGGAAGATCTGCAGCCGCTCGCCCTCGACCAGCAGCTCGTAGGTGTTCCACTCCCCCGGCGCGTTCAGCGCCGCGTCGCGGGCCGCGATGTCGGCGGACTTGAAGGTGTAGACCGCTCCGGTGGTGCGGTCCGCCGCGTCGGTGGCGTCGATCTGGATCTCGTAACCGTTGTCCACCGCCGACCACGGGTCACTGGACGGCGGGAACCCGATGAAGATGCCGGAGTTGTCGTCGCCGGCCAGCTTCCAGTCCAGCTTCAGTGAGTAGTTGGTGAACTGCTTGGCGTTGTACCAGAACAGCCCCATGCCGCCCACCGACGTCAGGGTGGCGTCGGAGTTGGTGAAGCTGCCCGGGCCGGCCTGCGACCAGCCGGCCGTCGAACCGTTGAACAGCGGGGTGTAGCCGGTCTCCGGCCGGCAGTCGGCCTTGCTCCGACCGGCCGCGTACCGGATACCCCCGAGCAGGTGGGCCCGGAACGCCGGCTCGGCGTACGACGCCTGGGTGTGCCCACCGCCGGTGTAGAAGGACCGGCCGCCGCTGTAGCTCTTGCACCAGGAGTGCGGGTGGTCCGCGCCCATGCCGCCGCCGGAGTACGACGACTCGTCCAGGGTGGCCAGCACGTGCGCGGTGGACCGGGCGTTGGTCCGGTAGTTGTACCACTCGTCGGTGCGGGTCCAGGTCTGCGGCAGGTGCCCGGTCGCGGCGTGCCCCCGGTCCTCCACCTTGACGTTGGCCTGCTGGATGGCCGGGTGCGAGGCGAACCACGCGCCGACCAGGTTGCCGTAGAACGGCCAGTCGTACTCGGTGTCGGCGGCGGCGTGCACGCCCACGTAGCCCCGACCGGAGGCGATGTACGACTCGAAGGCCGTCTGCTGGCTGGCGTTGAGCACGTCGCCGGTGGTGTTGAGGAAGACCACCGCCTCGTACTGGGCGAGGTTGGCGGTGGTGAACGCGGCGGCGTCCTCGGTGGCGGTGACGGTGAAGCTGTTCGCGGCGCCCAGGTCACGGATGGTCTGGATGCCGACCGGGATGGCGTCGTGCCGGAAGCCGGCGGTCTTGGAGAACACCAGCACGTCGTACGGGGCGTCGGCGGCGCTGGCCGGGGTGGCCGGGGTGGTGCAGGCGAGAACGGCGAGGGCGGCCATGGCCGCGCCGAGGACGGGTCGCAGGAGTCTGCGCATATCGCTCTCCTAAGGACGGTTGGGAGGGGCCCCGGTACGACCGGAGCCCCTCCTCTCAGCTCAGGGCAGGGTCCACTTTTGGTTGGCGGCACCGCTGACGCAGGTCCAGAGGTGGACCACCGTGCTGTCGGCGGAGTTGTTTCCGGAGACGTCCAGGCACTTGCCGGACGCCGGGCTGCGCAGCGTGCCGTCGGCCTGGGCGGACCAGTTCTGCGCGGCGGTCCCGTTGCAGGTCCAGAGCTGGATCTTGGTGCCGTCGGCGGTGGCTCCACCCGACACGTCCAGGCACTTGCCCAACGACTTGATCGTCGAGTTCGGCGTGACCGCCCAGGTCTGCGCCGCGCTGCCGTTGCAGGTGTAGATCTGGATCTGCGTACCGTCCGCGGTGGCGGCGTTGCGCACGTCCAGGCACTTGCCGCCCAGACCCTTGATCGCGCCGGCTCCGCCCGCGGGAGGTGTGCCGGTGACGAAGGTGAACGCGTCCAGGTCGTAGAGCGCTCCGGTGCCCGACCCGGCGAACGTCAGGTAGAGCGTGGTGGTGCCGCTCGGCGGGTTGCTGATCGTTCCGGTGACCGTGGTGAACGTTTCCCAGCCGCCGGTCACCGGGACGGTGGCCGAGCCGAGCACCGTGCCGGTGGCCGAGCCGGCCCGGACCTGGAGGGTGCCGCCGGCACCCGCCGAGGAGACGCGGGCGGTGAACGAGGTCACGTTGCCCAGCCGGTACGGCTGGAACGCGATCCAGTCACCGTTGTTGATGTCGCCGACGGTCTTGCCGCCCTCGGCCGGGGTCTTGCTGAACACGTTGATCCCGGACGAGGTGCCGAAGAACTCGGCCTGCCGGTGCCGCGGCGGCAACGTGTGCTGGGTGTGCGTGGTCAGCCCACCGGCGTCGGTGTACTCCGCGTCGAAGATCGCGAAGATGTTCGCCGCGTCGTCGTGCTCACCGTCGACCGGGATGGTGATCGAACCCGAGCAGCCGGTCTTCGAGGTGATCTGGTGCCCGTGCTGGTCGTGCCCGAGCACGTAGGTCATCTTGACCTTCGTGCAGTCGATCGTGCCGTCCTCCGGGTCGGTCACCGTGATGCTGAACGGCACCGTGTCACCGAAGCTGAACAGCTGGCCGTTGCCGGGGTTGTTGATGGTCACCGTCGGCGCGGTGTTGCCGACGCTGATCTGCACGCTGCTGCTGCCGGTGGCACCCTGCGGGTCCCGCACCGTCAGCGTGGCGGTGTACGTGCCGTTGGCGGTGTACGTCTTCGTCGGGTTGGCGGCGGTCGAGGTGGTCCCGTCACCGAACGCCCACGAGTAGGTGAGCGCGCCGCCCTCGGGGTCGGACGAGCCGGCCGAGGAGAAGGTCACCGCGAGCGGCGCGGCGCCGGAGGTGCGGTTGGCGCTGGCCACCGCGGTCGGTGCCCGGTTGCCGCCGCCGACGTAGTCGAAGCGGTAGAGCGCGGAGTTGGCGTCACCGTTGAAGTAGCCGGTGCCGTAGTCGAGCACGTAGTACGCGCCGTCCGGGCCGAACGCCGAGTCCATCACCTGCTTGCCGACCCAGGGGAAGGTGTCGATGACGCCGCGGGAGCCGTCGGAGTTGACGTGGATCGGCTTGATCCAGCCCCGGCCGAACTCGGTGGCGAAGAACTGCCCGTCGAAGGACTGCGGGAACTTCGTGGTGGAGGTCGACGAGGCGTTGTACCGGTAGACCGGGCCGCCCATCGGCGACTCGGAGCCGCCGCCGAACTCCGTCGGGGTGCCGGCGTCGCCGGCGTACCGGATCCAGGCCGGCTGGGCCGGGGGCAGGGTGGTCAGGCCGGTGTTGCGGAACGAGTTGTTGGTCGGCCCGCCGGTGCAGTTGTACTTCGCCCCGCCGGTGTTGCTGGCGAAGTCCCACTCGTTGTACGTCTCGGTGCTGGTGTTGGTGCCGGTGCAGTACGGCCATCCGAAGTTGCCCGGTCCGGTGATCCGGTTGAACTCCACCTGGCCGGACGGCCCGCGGGTGGAGCTGGTGGAGCCGGCGTCCGGCCCGTAGTCACCGACGTAGACGACGCCGGTGGCCTTGTCCACGCTGATCCGGAACGGGTTGCGGAAGCCCATGGCGTAGATCTCCGGCCGTGTCCTGGCCGTGCCGGGCGCGAACAGGTTGCCCGACGGGATGGAGTACGTGCCGTTGGCGTTCACCTTGATCCGCAGGATCTTGCCGCGCAGGTCGTTGGTGTTGCCGGCGCTGCGCTGTGCGTCGTACGCCGGGTTGCGGTTGGTCCGCTCGTCGAGAGGCGAGTAGCCGGAGGACTCGAACGGGTTGGTGTCGTCGCCGGTGGACAGGTAGAGGTTGCCGGCGGCGTCGAAGTCGATGTCCCCGCCGACGTGGCAGCACAGACCTCGATCGGCCGGCACGTCGAGCACGTCGACCTTGCTGGCCTGGTTGATTGTGAAGTCCGCGTTGAGAGTGAACCGGGAGAGGCGGTTCACGCCCTGCCAGGCCGAGAAGTCGGTGCCGGTGGCGGGCGCGTCGCCGCCGGGGGTGGACAGCGGCGGGGCGTAGTAGAGGAAGATCTGCCGGTTGCTGGCGAAGTTGGGGTCGACCCCGACGCCCTGCAACCCCTCCTCGTCGTGGTTGTAGACGGGCAGGGTGCCGATCACCGAGGTGGTGCCACCCGCGTCGGTGCGACGCAGGGTGCCGTTGCGGGCGGTGTGCAGGACCGAGCGGTCCGGCAGTACGGCGAGCGACATCGGCTCACCCATGTCGGACACGCCGCGGGCGAGCTCGACCTGCTGGAAGTCGCTGGCGTTGATCGTGTGCGCCTGGGCCGGTGTGGGGCCGGCCACGAGTGCGGCCGTGCCGGCCGCGACCGTGAGCAGCAGTGCCGATCCGGCGGAGAACCATCGTCGGGACCGGTGTGTGGAACCGTCCTTCATGGACATTTGTGCTGTCCCTTCCTGACGAATGCCAGGCCGGGCGCGCGCCGTCGCGCCGGATGCCGTAGCGGTGGTGGGGGTCGATGGGTTACCGCGCCGCCGGTTCACCTCGACGAAACATTGTCGTGTTGGCCACGACACTAAGTTGCGCGTGTCGATGTGTCCATACCTTCCGGTGATCTGGCAACAACTTTCGTCGATCTCACCGAAAGTCGGCCGGAGTCAGGCGCTACGGTCGATCGCCTGCGCCGCCAACGCGATCAGCGCGGACCGGGCCTCGTCGGCCACCTCTGCGCTCTCCAGGGCGGTGAGCGCGGCCTCCGTACAGACCCGGATCATCTGCTCGATCCGCTCCCGCGCGCCGGTCCCCTCGATGATCGCCCGCAGCTCCGCCGCGCCGTCGGCGTCCAACGCGGGATTGCCGAACAGCTCCCGCAGCCGCGCGGTCTGCGTCCGGTCGGCGGCGCTCCGGGCCAGCGCCATCATCACCGTGGGCTTGCCTTCGCGCAGGTCGTCCAACACCGACTTGCCGGTGACCGCCGGATCGCCGAAGACGCCCAGCACGTCGTCGCGGAGCTGGAACGCGTCGCCCAGCGGGTCACCGAACTCGCCCAGCGCGGCGATCAGCTCCGGCCCCGCGCCGGCCAACGCGGCGCCGATCTGCAACGGCCGGGTGACCGTGTACCGGGCAGCCTTCATCCTTATCACCGTGAGCGCGCTGGCCACCGAACCGTCGCCCACCCCGGAGACCAGGTCCAGGTACTCCCCCGCGATCACCTCGGTACGCATCAGGGCGAACACGCCGTAGCCGCGATGCACCTGCTCGGTGCTCAGCCCACACTCGTGGAACATCTGATCCGACCAGGCCGCACAGAGATCGCCGCAGAGCAGCGCGGTGTTGCGCCCGTACGCCTCCGGGTCGCCGCGCCACGACGAGCGGGCGTGCAGGTCGGCGAAGAGCCGGTGCACCGACGGCTCACCCCGGCGGCGGTCGCTGCCGTCGAGGATGTCGTCGTGGATCAGCGCGAAGGCGTGGAACAGTTCCAGGGCCGCCGCGGCCACCACGATCGGGGTGCCGTCGGCGGCGCCCGCACCGCGCCAACCCCAGTAGCAGAAGAGTGGACGCAGCCGCTTACCACCGGCCAGCACGAACCGTTGCAGCGCGGTGAACACCCCGCGCGGCGCGCCGTCCGGCCAGTCCGGCCCCTGCCGGTCGAGGAACGCGGCCAGCTCCGCGTCGAAGCGCGCCCGCAGCCCGCTGGTGTCGGTGGGCGCGACGGTGACCGTCATGCCCCCTCCCCCGGCCGGTCCGCTGCCGCGCCCCCGTCGGTACGCAGCCCGGCCAGCTCCAACAACAACCCCTTGACCTCGGTGGCCGCGATCCGGTCCCGGGCGGCGGTCGGGTCGGAGCAGAGCAGCACCGGGGCGTCCGCCGGGTCGTCCGGCAGCCGCCCGTGCGAGCCCCGCACCGCCCGCGCGCCGGCGTCCAGGCCCACCGCGCTCATCAGGTACCGCATACCGAGCTTCTTGCGGGCCAGCGCCACCCCGGCACGAGCCTTCGCGGCACCCGGGTTGGCCGGATCGAAGAACAGCTCGGCCGGGTCGTAACCCGGCTTCCGATGGATCTCCACCAGCCGGGCGAAGTCCGGCGCGCGGGCGTCGTCCAACCAGTAGTAGTAGGTGAACCACGCGTCCGACTCGGCCACCAGCACCAGCTCGCCGGCGCGCGGGTGGTCCAACCCGTACGCGGCCTTGCCGTCGGCGTCGAGCACCTCGGCCACCCCGGGCAGGCCGGCGCAGAGCTTCGCCACCGCCGGCACGTCGGCCGGGTCGCGGACGTAGACGTGCGCCACCTGGTGGTCGGCGACCGCGAACGCCTTCGACGTCCACGGGTCGAGGTACTCCATGCCGGCCTGCGTGTGCACCCGCAGCAGCCCTTCGGCGCGCAGCAGCCGGTTGACGTCCACCGGCCGGGACACGTCGGTGATGCCGTACTCCGACAGCACCACCACGGTGGCGTCGCGGGCCCGGGCGGCGTCCAGCAGCGGCCCGAGCACCGCGTCCAGCTCCGCCGCCGCGGCGGCGGCCTGGGCCGACGAGGGGCCGTAGCGTTGCAGGTCGTAGTCCAGGTGCGGGACGTAGACCAGGGTCAGGTCGGGCGACACGTCGGCCAGGATCTGCTCGGCCGCCTGACAGATCCACCGCGACGACGGCAGCCCGGCCGTCGGCCCCCAGTAGGTGAACAGCGGGAAGGTGCCCAGCCGGCCGGTGAGCGCGTCGTGCAGCTCCGGCGGGTCGGTGTAGCAGTCCGGTTCCTTGCGCCCGTCGGCGTAGTAGACGGGGCGTGGGGTGACGGTCCAGTCGACGTCCGCGCCCATCGCGTACCACCAGCAGACGTTGGCCACGGTGTAGCCGGGCTCGGCCCGACGGGCCGCCTGCCAGAGTTTCTCCCCACCGACCAGCGCGTTGTGCTGCCGCCACAGCAGCACCTCGCCCAGCTCCCGGAAGTACCACCCGTTGCCGACGATGCCGTGCCCGCTGGGCGGCTCGCCGGTGAGGAAGGTGGACTGCACCGAGCAGGTCACCGCGGGCAGCACGGTGCCCAGCTCGGCCCGGAAGCCGCCGTCGGCGACCCCGCGCAGCCGGGGCATGTGCGCCAGCAGTCGCGGGGTCAGCCCCACCACGTCGAGGACCACCAGTCGTCGGCTCATCGCGTCACTCCCGCGCTCAGGGTGCGTTCCGGGGTCAGCCCGAGGCCGACCAGTTCGTCACGGGCGAAGGCCAGTTCGGCGGCGATTCCGCCGGCCAGCTCCGCGTCGGTGCCCGGCCGCCGCGCGGCCGGCAAAACCCCCCAGGTGTACGTCTCGACGTCGAGGTGGTCGCACCCGGCGGTCGGGCCGCTGTAGAGCGCTCTCAGCGCGGAGCGCAGAACGGGCAGGGTCGAGCCGAGCGGTTCCTCGGGCGGGGCGTGCAGGGGCACGTGGTAGTGCACCCGCCACGGGCCGGGCAGCGCCCGGTCCAGCGCCTCGTCCAGGTCGTCGGCGGCGTACGCCTGGTCGGCGGGGTCGCCGCCGCCGGCGCAAGCGGCGCCCCGGGTCTGGTGCATGAAGCGCGGCTCCACCCAGCGGTGCAGCGCGTCGGCCCCACCGGCCGGGTCGGCCGCCTCGACGGCGGCGGAGACCTGCACCTTCACCACCGGCAGTCCGGCCGTCCGCAGGCGGTCCAGCGCCGCCGCCGGTTCCTCCCAGGCACACGCCAGGTGGGCCAGGTCGAGGCAGACACCCAACCGCTCGGTGTCCATCCCGGACAGCAGCGCGGCGGCCTGGCCGGTGCTCTCCACCACGCAGCCGGGCTCCGGTTCGAAGCCGACCCGCACCTGCCGGCCGGTGTCCCGCTGCACCGCGGCCAGGCCGGCCGCGAGCTGGTCCAGCCGGCGCCGGGCGGCGTCGGCCCGGCCGGTGTCCCAGGGCTGCCGCCAGGCCAACGGCAGGGTGGAGATCGAGCCCCGGGCCGCGTCGTCGGGCAGCAGGTCGGCGAGCACCCGGGCCAGATCCAGGGTGTACGTCAACCGCTGCTCGGTCGTCCAGTCGGGGTGGTAGACGTCCTTCTTGACCACCGGCGCCTGGAAGGCCGCGTACGGGAATCCGTTGAGGGTGACGACCTCCAGCCCCCGCGCGTCCAGCTCGGCGCGCAGCCGGCGGCGCAGCGCCGCGTCGGCGGCCAGTTCGGCGGCGACCGGGGCGGCCAGCCACAGGCCGAGGCCGAGCAGGTCGCTGCCGAGGGTCTCGCGGACCGGTACGGCGTAGGTGTCCAGTTGACCGAGGATGCCGGCGAGGTCCTCGGCGGGGTGCACGTTGGTGCAGTAGCCGAGGTGGACGGTGTCGCCGCCGGCGTGTCGCAGCCGCATCAGCTGCCGCCGCGCAGGATCGAGTTGCCGGTCTGCGGGTCCACGGCGGCGGTGACGTCGAGGTCGCTCAGGTCGAGCCGACCGGACTGCCCGTAGAACTCCACCGGGTTGCGCCACAACACCTGGTCGACGTCGTCGTCGCTGAACCCGGCGCGCAGCATCGCCTCGCCGGTGGCCCGGGTCAGCAGCGGATCGGAGCGTCCCCAGTCGGCGGCCGAGTTGACCAGCATCCGTTCGGTGCCGTACTCGCGCAGCAGCTCCACCATCCGAGAGGGGGTCATCTTGGTGTCCGGGTAGATGGAGAAGCCCAGCCAGCAGCCGCTGTCGCGGACCAGCTTGACGGTCACCTCGTTGAGGTGGTCGACGACCACCCGTCCCGGGTCGATGCCGGACTCGCCGACCACGGCGAGGGTCCGCTCGCATCCGCGCGCCTTGTCCCGGTGCGGGGTGTGCACCAGCGCCGGCAGGTCGTGCGCCACGGCGAGGGCCAACTGGGCGGCGAACGCCTCGTCCTCCTCCGGGGTCATCGAGTCGTACCCGATCTCGCCGACCGCCACCACCGCGTCCTTGTTCAGGTAGCGGGGCAGCAGGTCGAGGACCGGACGACAGCGCGCGTCGTTGGCCTCCTTGGGGTTCAGCGCCACCGTGGCGAAGTGCCGCACCCCGAACTGTCCGGCCCGGAACGGCTCCCAGCCGATAAGCGAGTCGAAGTAGTCGGTGAACGAGGCGGCGCTGGTGCGCGGCTGGCCCAGCCAGAACGAGGGCTCCACCACGGCGCGGACGCCGGCGGCGGCCATCCGTTCGTAGTCGTCGGTGGTGCGCGAGGTCATGTGGATGTGCGGGTCGAAGATACGCATGTCACGCCTCCCGGGGCAGTGCGGCGGTGAGCCGGTCGAGCAGGTCGGTGGCGTCGGCGGGCAGCTCCCGGCCGGCGGCGTGCCGTTCGGCGGCCAGCGCGGCCAGCATCGCGGCCAGCTCGCTGTCGGCGCGGCTGTCCAGGTCGGCCACCGCGGCGAGGGGGACGCCGCTGAACACGCACTTGAGCACCGCCTGCCGCCAGGCCGCCGCGTCGAGGTGCCGGGCGTACGGGCCGAGGGCGGCGGCGACCAGCCGGGTGTCGTTCGGCCAGCGCGGCCAGCATCGCGGCCAGCTCGCTGTCGGCGCGGCTGTCCAGGTCGGCCACCGCGGCGAGGGGGGACGCCGCTGAACACGCACTTGAGCACCGCCTGCCGCCAGGCCGCCGCGTCGAGGTGCCGGGCGTACGGGCCGAGGGCGGCGGCGACCAGCCGGG
>NZ_JAEVHM010000100.1 GCF_016802865.1 Micromonospora parastrephiae
CTGGTGATCAAGAGGTTCGCGTCATCGGGCACGGCGTGCCGTGACGCAAACCTCTTGATCACCGTGGCGGGAGGGGGTGGTTGAGGTGGGAGGGTGGGGTGATTCAGTCCGTCGCCTCCGATCGCGGGTGAGCGAACACGGGAGGCAGCTATGACCGACACTCTGGCCCGGGTGCCCGACTCACTCACCGGGCAGATCGTCACACCCGGCGACCGTCGGTACGCGCAGCTGCGCTCGACGTACACCACGCCGGCATCGCCGGCCGCCGTCCTGCTGCCGAAGACCACCGGGCAGGTGGTCGACGCGATCCGCTACGCCCGGGAGCAGGGCCTGCCGATCGCCGTACGCAGCGGCGGGCACGGCCTCTCCGGCGCCTCGTCCAACAACGGAGGCGTGGTCATCGACCTGTCCATGCTCAACCGGGTGCAGGTGCTCGACGAGCGGGCCGGGCTGGTCCGGGTCGAGGCCGGTGCCCGCTGGGCGAACGTCGCGAAGGCGCTGGCGCCGTACGGCCTGGTGATCAGCTCGGGCGACCACGGCAACGTCGGCGTCGGTGGACTGGCCACCGGCGGCGGCGTCGGCTGGCTGGTACGCGCCCACGGCCTCACCATCGACCGCGTCCGCGCGGTGGAGGTCGTGCTCGCGGACGGGACGCTGGTACGCGCCGACGCACAGCACGAGCCGGAGCTGTTCTGGCTGGTCCGGGGCGCCGGCGCCGGGGCGGGGATCGTGGTGGCGTTCGAGATCGAAGCCGCCGAGCAGCGCAACGTGGGCGTGGCGCAACTGGTCGTCGAGGCGCACCCGGACGGCCGTACCGTCCGGGAGTGGGCGAGCTACCTCGCGCGGGCCCCCCGGGAGCTGTCCGCCGCCGCTGTGCTGTTCGCCGAGGGCCGTTCGGCGCTCATGTCCATCACCGCCGTGGTGGCCGCCGAGAGCCTGCGCCGGGTCCGCCCCGTGGTGGAACCGCTGCTGGCCATCGGCAAGGTGCTCGAACACCGGACCGACCTGCTGCCCTACCCGACGCTGGTGCCGACCGCGCACCTGCACCCGAACGTCGGACAGCAGCGGGGTACGACCACCAACGGCCTGTTCACCGACCTGGACGACGCCGGCGCGCGGGCCGTGACACGGGCGGCGACCGGCCCGGGGCGGGCGGTGATCCAGCTCCGCTCGCTGGGCGGGGCGGTCAACGACGTCGCCGCCGACGCGACGGCCTACCCGCACCGGCACCAGAACACCCTGGTCATCGCCTCGACGTTCGCACCGCAGGGCGGTGCGGCGTTGGACACCGCCTGGCGGGCCGCTGGCGCCCGCGCCGACGGCGAGTACGTCAACTTCGAGAGCCGACCGAACCCGGCCGCGTTCGCCCGGATCTACCCGGGCGAGACCGGCGCCCGGGTGCGCCGGCTGTGGAAGCGGTACGACCCGGACGGTGTGTTCCGCTCGGTCCTGCTGACCGGCCAGCCGACTCGCTCCGGCCAGCCGACTCGATCCGGCCAGTCGAACCGGTCCCGTCAGTCCACCCGGTCCGGCCAGCCGCACCGGCGCCGCCGCTGATCGCCGGCCGGCCCACCGGCGACCCACGCTCAGGTCCGATTCCCGCCAGCCGACGCACCACCGGGCGGGGCATCATCGGTGACGTGGAGATGGACTTCGAGCGGTGCTACCGGGCCGTGGACAGCCGTGACCAGCGGTTCGACGGCTGGTTCTACACCGGCGTGACGTCCACCGGGATCTACTGCCGGCCGTCCTGTCCGGCGACCACCCCCAAGCGGAAGAACGTCCGGTTCTTCCCTTCCGCCGCCGCGGCACAGGGCGCCGGGCTGCGCGCCTGCCGCCGCTGCCGGCCGGACGCCGCACCCGGCTCCCCCGAGTGGGACGTCCGCGCCGACGTGGTCGGCCGGGCGATGCGGTTGATCGCCGATGGGGTGGTCGACCGGAGCGGCGTACCGGGGCTGGCCGCCCGGCTCGGCTACACCGAGCGGCACCTGCACCGGATGCTGCGCGCCGAGATGGGCGCCGGTCCGCTCGCGCTGGCCCGCGCCCAGCGTGCGCAGACCGCCCGGATCCTGATCGAGACGACCGGCCTCGGGATGGCCGAGATCGCGTTCGCCGCGGGTTTCGGCAGCGTGCGGCAGTTCAACGACACGGTCCGCGAGGTGTACGCGAGCGCCCCGTCCCAGCTGCGCGCGGCCCGCGGCCGGCACCAGGCGCCGCCCGGCGCGGGGACCATCTCACTCCGGCTGGCGTACCGCCCGCCGCTGCACGCCCGGGCGCTGCTGGACTTCCTCGCGCTGCGGGCGCTGCCCGGCGTGGAGGAGGTCCGCGACGGGACGTACCACCGGGGGTTGCGGTTGCCGCACGGTGCCGGCCAGGTGGCCCTGACCCCGGCGGACGGGTACGTGGCGGCCACGCTGCGCCTGGCCGACCTGCGCGACCTGGCGCCGGCGGTGGCCCGCTGCCGGCGGCTGCTCGACCTGGACGCGGACCCGGTAGCCGTCGACGGCACGCTCGCGGCGGACCCGGCGCTGGCGCCGGCGGTCGCCGCCGAACCCGGTATCCGCGTCCCCCGGGCCGTGGACGGGTTCGAGATGGCCGTCCGCGCCATCATCGGCCAACAGGTCTCCGTCACCTCGGCGAGAACGACCCTCACCCGCCTGCTGACCTCCCGCAACGATCACGAGGTGTACGGACCGGACGAAGACCAGACCCCGGACCAACCTCATGATCACCGGGGCGGATGGCTGCGCGGGTTTCCGGGCGCGGAGGAACTGCTGGACTTGCCGGACGCGGCGTTCGGGATGCCGATCGGGCGGCGGGGGACCCTGCGGGCGCTGGCCCGGGCGGTGGTGGACGGGACCGTCGACCTGGCGCCGGGCGGCGACCGGGAGGAGACCGTACGGCGGCTGCTGGCGCTTCCCGGCATCGGCCCGTGGACGGCCGGCTACCTGGCCATGCGCGCCCTCGGCGACCCGGACGCCTTCCTCGGCACCGACCTGGCCGTCCGCCGTGGCGCGGCGGCACTCGGCCTGCCCGACGACCCCAAGACCCTCGACGCGTACGCCGACCGCTGGCGCCCCTGGCGGTCCTACGCCACGATCAGACTCTGGAGAGCGGCATGAGCATCGACAGCACCGTAGTGAGCACCCCGGCCGGCCCACTGAGCATCCTCGCCGGCCCGGACGGCGACGTGCGGGCGGCCGGCTTCACCCCGGACCCGGCGGCGCTGCTGCCTCTGGTCCACCCGACGCTGCGAGCCCCGCTGCGGCAGCGGGACGACCTGGGCCCGATCAGCGCGGCCGTCCGGTCCTACCTGGACGGTGACCTGGCCGCCATCGACGCGGTGCCGGTGCGGCAGCGCTCCGGCGGCGAGTTCATGGCGCACGCCTGGCAGGTGCTGCGCGACGTGCCGCCGGGCTCCCCGGTCACCTACACCGGGTACGCGGCGCTGGCCGGTCGACCGCCGGCGGTGCGGGCCGCCGCGGCGGCCTGCGCCCGCAACGCGGTCGCGCTGTTCGTGCCCTGCCACCGGGTGCTGCGCACCGACGGCACGCTCGGCGGCTACCGCTGGGGGTTGGACGTGAAGAAGTGGCTTCTCGGTCATGAGCGGCGGTTGACAACAAGCTGACACCGGCATCGACAGCTATTGACGCTACCGTCGGGTAGTGCCTGCGGAGAACGACGGCAACCCGGCCGCCCGGGTCGCCGCGGGCCTCCACCCCGCGCACAACCTGTGGCGGCTGCGCCGCTACCTGCGCCCGTTCGCCGCCGAGTTCGTGTGGCTGCTCGTCGCGGGGCTCGCCGGCACGGCGGCCGGGATCGCCGTACCCCTGGTGGTGCAGCGGGTGGTGGACGGGCCGGTGGCCCGACACGAGCCCGCCGGGCTGATCCAGCTCGGAGTCCTGGCGCTGCTGCTCGGCGTGGCCGAGGCGGTGCTCATCTTCATCCGCCGGTGGGTGCAGTCCTCGTCCGCGGTGGGCATGGAGGCGGCGCTGCGCGCCGACGTCTACGCCCATCTGCAAACGTTGCCGACCAGCTTCCACGACCGTTGGCAGTCCGGCCAACTGCTCTCCCGGATCACCAGCGACCTGTCGGTGATCCGCCGGTTCCTCTCGTTCGGCGTGTTCTTCCTGCTGCTCAACCTCACCACCTACGTGGTGGTCGTGGCGCTGCTCGTCCACCTGCACCCGGCGCTCGGGCTGCTGGTCGCGGCCAGCGCGGTGCCACTGCTGCTGATCAGCCGTCGGTTCGGCCGGCACTACCACGCGGCGTCGCGCCGAATGCAGGACCAGCAGGGCGACGTGGCGACCCTGGTCGAGGAGACCGCGCAGGGGCTGCGCACCATGAAGGCGTACGGCCGGGGGCCCGAGCTGGCCGCCCGCTTCGCCGGTGGGGCCCGGACCCTGCACGACACGGGCGTCGCCAAGGGCCGGCTGCTGGCCAACACCTCGGCGCTGCTCGACCTGGTGCCGAACGTGACCCTGGGCGTGGTGCTGGTCGCCGGGGCGGCCGCCGCCGCGCGGGGCGCGCTCACCATCGGTGAGCTGGTCGCGTTCGTGAGTCTGCAACTGATGCTCATCTGGCCGGTGCAGTCGCTGGGTTGGATCATCGCCAACGGCCAGGAGGCCGCCACCGCGGCCGACCGGGTCCAGGAGGTGCTGGACACCCCACCGCAGATCGTGGACGCGCCCAACGCCCTCGTGCTGCCCCGCCACGCGGTCGTCGGCCGGCTCCGCTTCGAGCGGGTCTCGTTCCGCTACCCGGGCGCCACCGCCCCGGTGCTGCGCGAGGTCGACCTGACCATCGAGCAGGGTGAGACGCTGGCCCTGGTCGGTGGCACCGGCTGCGGCAAGAGCACGCTGCTCTCCCTGGTGCCCCGGCTGCACGAGGTGACCGGGGGCCGGATCACCCTGGACGGGCACGACCTGCGCGACCTCCGGCTGGACTCGCTGCGCCGGCTGGTCGGGGTGGCGTTCGAGGAGCCGACGCTCTTCTCCATGTCGGTCCGGGAGAACCTCACCCTGGGGCGCCCCGACGCCGGCGACGACGAGGTCCGCGCAGCGCTCGCGCTGGCGCAGGCGGAATTCGCGTACGACCTGCCGTGGGGGTTGGCCACCAGGGTGGGTGAGCAGGGGCTGTCGCTCTCCGGCGGGCAGCGGCAGCGACTGGCGCTGGCACGGGCCGTGCTCGGCCATCCGGCGTTGCTGGTGCTGGACGACCCGCTGTCCGCCCTCGACGTGCACACCGAGGCACTTGTCGAGGCGGCTCTGCGGCGGGTCCTGCGCAGCAGCACCGCGCTGCTGGTCGTGCACCGCCCGTCGACGATCGCGCTCGCCGACCGGGTCGCCCTGCTCGACGACGGGCGGATCACGGCGATCGGCCGGCACTCCGACCTGCTGGCCACCGTGCCGGCATACCGGGCCCTGCTCGCCGCCGAACCGCCGGCCGGAGAGCCACCGCCGGCCGCGTCCACCCCGGACGGATGGGGGCTGGTGCGCTCGTGACGGTGCCGGAACAGGCCGATCCACCACCCGGGGACGAGCCGGAGCTGACCCGCTGGCGCGGGACCGCCACCGACCCGGAGGCCGATCGGAGCCGGGCCGAGGACAGCAGCCCCGAGGCGGTGGCACGGCTGCGCCGACTCAGCCGCACCCTCCTGGCCGACCTGCTCCGCCCGCACCGACGCCGGCTCGCCGCCGCCGTCGGTCTGCTGCTGGCGCAGAACGCCGCCGCGATGGCCGGCCCGTATCTGGTGATGGTCGGCATCGACCGGGGCATCGCGCCGCTGCGGGCCGGCGACCCGGTCCCGCTGGCCGCCGTCGCGGGAGCGTTCGCCGCCGCCGCCGTCGGTGAGTACGCGGCCCGCCGGGGCTTCCTGACCCTCTCCGCCCGGATCGGCCAGGCCGTCCTGCTGGACCTGCGACAGCGGGTGTTCGGGCACTTCCTCCGAATGTCGGTGGGCTTCCACGAGCGGTACACGTCCGGTCGGATGGTCTCCCGGCTCACCAGCGACCTGGACTCCATCGCCGAACTCGTCGACGGTGGCATCGACAGCCTGGTGCTGGCCGCGCTGTCGATCCTGTCGGTGGCCGCCATCCTGCTCTGGCTGGACCTGCCGCTGGCCGCGGTGACGCTGCTCGCGTTCCCGTTCCTGTTCTGGCTGTCCCGCTGGTTCGCCCGGGCATCGGCCGGCGCGTACCGGCGACCCGTGAGGCGGTCGCGCTGGTCATCGTGCACTTCGTCGAGTCGATGCGGGGCATCCGGGCGGTGCAGGCGTTCCGCCGGGAGCCGCGAAACCAGCGGATCTTCGTGGCGCTCGGCGACGACTACCGGCGCACCAGCCTGCACGCGTTCCGCCTGATCGCCACCTACTCCCCCGCGATCAAGCTGGTCGGCAACGTCACCGTCGCGGTGGTGCTCTGCTACGGCGGCTGGCGGGTTCTCGGCGGACGGACCGAGGTCGGGGTGCTCGCCGCGTTCCTGCTCTATGTGCGCCGCTTCTTCGAGCCGATGCAGGAGCTGAGTCAGTTCTACAACTCGCTCCAGTCGGCCACCGCCGCGTTGGAGAAGCTGGCCGGGGTGCTCGACGAGCCGCCCGCGGTCGCCGAGCCGCCCCGACCGGTGCCGCTGCCGGCCGGTCCCGGTCGCGGCGAGTTGGCCTTCCGGGCGGTCTCGTTCGGCTACCGCGCGGACACCCCGATCCTCGCCGGGCTGGAACTGACCGTGCCGGCCGGGCAGACCGTCGCGCTGATCGGGCCGACCGGCGCCGGCAAGTCGACCATCGCCAAGCTGGTCGCCCGGTTCCACGACCCCGACACCGGCACCGTCCGACTGGACGGCGTCGACCTGCGCGACGTGGGCGACGCCGACCTGCGCCGCGCCGTGGTGCTGGTGACCCAGGAGAACCACCTGTTCAGCGGGACCGTGGCGGAGAACATCCGGTTCGGCCGGCCCGGCGCCGACGACGCCGCCGTGCAGGCCGCCGCCCGCGCGATCGGCGCGCACGAGTTCATCGCCGCGCTGCCCGACGGGTACGCCACCCAGGTGCACCGGCGCGGTGGCCGACTCTCCGCCGGGCAGCGGCAGCTTGTCGCGTTCGCGCGGGCGTTCCTCGCCGACCCGACCGTGCTGATCCTGGACGAGGCGACGTCGTCGCTGGACGTACCCACCGAGCGGCTGGTGCAGCGGGCGCTCGGCACCATCCTGCGCGACCGCACCGCCCTGGTGATCGCCCACCGACTCTCCACCGTGGAAACCACCGACCGGGTGCTCGTCATCGACGGTGGACGGATCGTCGAGGACGGCCCGCCCGCCGTGCTCGCCGAGGCGGACGGCCGGTACGCGGCCCTGCACCGCCAGTGGCGCGACTCGCTGGTCTGACCCGGCGATCCGCAACTACGTGGCTCGACCCCCTGGTGATGCCTACGATCGCAGGATGACCGACACGGCGAGGACGGCCCGCGCCGGTGTCCCCGAACGTCCGTCCCTGGACGGGCTCGAGGACACCTGGGCGCGACGCTGGCAGGAGGAGGGCACGTACGCGTTCGACCGCGCGAAGAAGCGCGTCGACGTGTACGCGATCGACACCCCGCCGCCGACCGTATCGGGCGAGCTGCACATGGGGCACGTGTTCTCGTACACGCACACCGACACCGTCGCGCGGTACCAGCGGATGCGCGGCAAGGCGGTCTTCTACCCGATGGGCTGGGACGACAACGGTCTGCCCACCGAACGTCGCGTGCAGAACGTGTACGGGGTGCGCTGCGATCCGGCCCTGCCGTACGACCCGGTGTGGCGGCCACCGGCGACGCCGGTCGACGAGGCGGCACGCCGTGACCCCACCCCGCTCTCCCGGCGCAACTTCATCGAGCTGTGCGAGCAGCTGACGGTCGCCGACGAGCAGGTCTTCGAGGCGCTCTGGCGGCGGCTCGGGCTGTCGGTGGACTGGTCGTTGACGTACACGACGATCGGCCGGGTGGCCCGGGCGACCAGCCAGCGGGCGTTCGTGCGCAACCTGCTGCGCGGCGAGGCGTACCAGGCGGAGGCGCCGACGTTGTGGGATGTCGGCTTCGCCACCGCGGTCGCCCAGGCGGAGCTGGAGGACCGGGAGCGGCCCGGCGCGTACCACCGGCTGCGGTTCAGCGCGCCCGCCGGGCGCGAGGTGCTCATCGACACCACCCGACCGGAGCTGCTGCCGGCCTGCGTGGCGCTGGTCTGCCACCCCGACGACGAGCGGTACGCCGACCTGGTCGGCGGCACGGTGCGCAGCCCGCTGTTCGCCGTCGAGGTGCCGGTGTACGCCCATCCGCTCGCCGACCCGGCCAAGGGCACCGGCATCGCCATGGTCTGCACGTTCGGCGACCTCACCGACGTGACCTGGTGGCGTGAGCTGCGACTGGACACCCGGGTGGTGATCGGTCGGGACGGCCGCCTGCTGCTCGAACCGCCAGCCGGGGTGCCGGCCCAGCCGTACGCGGCGTTGGCCGGGCAGACCGTCAACGCCGCCCGCCGCGAGATCGTCGGGATGCTGGCCGACTCGGGCGACCTGGTCGGCGAGCCGCGCCCGATCACCCATCCGGTCAAGTTCTACGAGCGGGGCGACCGGCCACTGGAGATCGTCTCGACCCGGCAGTGGTATCTGCGCAACGGCGGCCGGGATGCCGACCTGCGGGCGACGCTGCTGGCCCGGGGCGAGGAGCTGCACTGGGTGCCGGCGCACATGAAGCACCGCTACGACAACTGGGTGGGCGGCCTGACCGGGGACTGGCTGGTTAGCCGGCAGCGCTTCTTCGGGGTGCCGGTGCCGGTGTGGTACCGGCTCGACGGCGCTGGCGAGCCGGACTGGTCCCACCCTCTCACGCCGGACGAGTCCGCGCTGCCGGTCGACCCGTCCACCGACCCGGCGCCCGGCTACGACGAGGCCCAGCGCGGCCGGCCGGGTGGCTTCATCGGCGACCCGGACGTGCTGGACACCTGGGCCACCTCGTCGCTGACCCCGCAGATCGTCGGCGGTTGGGAGACCGACCCGGACCTGTTCGCGCGGGTCTTCCCGATGGACCTCCGCCCACAGGGGCAGGAGATCATCCGGACCTGGCTCTTCGACAGCGTAATCCGGTCGCACTTCGAGCACGGGGTGCTGCCCTGGCGGGACACCGTGTTGTCGGGTTGGATCCTCGACCCCGACCACAAGAAGATGGCCAAGTCCAAGGGGAACGTGGTGACCCCGCTGGCGCTGCTGGAGCAGCACGGCTCGGACGCGGTGCGCTACTGGGCGGCGAGCGGCAAGCCCGGCACGGACCTGGCGTTCGACCCGGCGCAGATCAAGGTCGGGCGGCGGTTGGCCACCAAGCTGCTCAACGCGTCCAAGTTCGCGCTCGGACTGGGCGCGGCGGACGCGTTGCGCGCCCCGGCGACGACCCCACTGGACCGGGCCATGCTCGCCGAGTTGGCCACCGTGGTCAGCACGGCGAGCACCGCCTTCGACGCGTACGACCACACGACCGCGTTGCAGGTGACCGAGGCGTTCTTCTGGCGGTTCTGCGACGACTACATCGAGTTGGTCAAGGAACGCGCGTACGGCGCCGGAGCGGCGGCCGACTCGGCGCGGGCGGCGCTGGCCGCGGCGCTGTCGGTGCAGTTGCGGTTGTTCGCCCCGGTGCTGCCGTACGTCACCGAGGAGGTCTGGTCGTGGTGGCGGTACGGCTCGGTGCACCGGGCGCCGTGGCCCACCACGTACGAGGTGGACCGGACGATCGAGGGAACGGGTGATCCGGCGCTGCTGCGGCTCGCCGGTGACGCGTTGAGCCAGGTGCGGCGGGCCAAGTCGGAACGGAAGCTGTCGATGAAGGCCGACGTGCCGCTGGCCGAGGCGCTCGGTCCGGCGGCGCTGCTGGAACAGCTCACCCTGGTCGCCGACGACCTGCGTGCGGCCGGCCGGATCGGCAAACTCGACCTGCTGCCGGACCGCACCCCGGAGCTCGTCATCGCCAGCGCCTTCTGATGATCCCCGTCCGCCGCCGCCCACCCCGCCGGGGCGGCGGCGGACGGGTCGTCACCAGCCGCGCAGGAAACGCAGGCCGAGCAGGATCGCGACCACGGCCGGCCCGACCAGCAGCGTGATCGCCTGGAGCCGGTACGGCATCCGGTGCCGGGTCAGCTCGACCGCGTTGCCCAGCACTATCACCCCGGCCAGCATCAGGAACACACCCCACCAGCCGGTCTTCAGGTGGATCAGCTCGACCCGGATCAGTTGCAGGGTCAGACCGAGCAACGCGGCGGTGAGCGCGAGCAGCGCCACCGCCCGGTGCAGGCCGCGAGCCAGCGGGTGGGCCGCCCGCCAGCCGTAGGTGCCGGCGACCGCCAGGCAGGGCAGCACCACCAGCAGCGGCCATCCTCGACCCATCACGCCGAACATCAGCAGCGCGCCCACCGCGAACTTCAGGGTGCCGACGCAGGCGATGACGTACCCGGCGAAGGCCCGACCGCCGCCCCGGGCCAGCAGCGGACCGCCGCTGGCGGCGATCAACGCGGCCGGGATCAGGATGAAAACGGCCCACCAGTGGAACCGTCCGCTGCCCTGGGCGGCCGTCGCGACCGTGGCGCAGGCCAGCCCGGCGACAGCCAGGCTGGTCAGCCAGGGCCGGCTGCTCCGGGAGTACGGGTCAGACAACGACATCCGCTCCGCTTCGACGCTCACGCCCACCAGGGTGGTCCGCCGTGCCCCGGGCCGTCCATCCGGCCAGCACTACCGCCGGGCGGTGGCTGGCCGGAACAGCGGAGCGCACCCTCAGCTCGTCTCGCCGGCCACGCTGAACGAGCGCAGGCGGTCGATGGCGAGCACGGTGAAGCCGATGCTGACCAGCGCGGTCATCACCGACGCCACCGGCACCGACACGCTGGTCTCCAGCAGCCCGGTGGGGGCGAGCCGGTCGGCGAGGGCGATCACGTACTGCTGGATGGAGAGCACCTTGGTGCCGCTGACGAAGTTGCCCAGCAGGCCCTCCCAGATCAGCACGTAGACCAGGCCGAGCAGCACCGGCCGCCGGGTGACGAGGCTGAGGGCGAGGAACAGCGCCGAGTACGCCAGCGCGCCGAGCGCCGCCGCCGCCGCGAGCGCGAGACCGAGGCGTACCGAATCGGCCAGCACGCCCGCGACGTAGAGCGGCACCGCGACGGTGACCGCGGTGACCCCGGCGGCGACCGCGAGCTTGGGCAGCACGATCTGCCAGCGCGGCAGCGGCTTGGTCAGGATGTGCACCACCGTGCCGTCGTCGATCTCCGCGCCCAGCACGCCCGTGCCGATGATCAACGCGACGACCGGCAGCACCACGGCCAGGCCGAGGCCGACCAGCACCGGTGGCCCCCACTGCCCGGGATCCACTCCGAGGGACCGGCAGAGCACGGCCAGGCCGAGCAGCACCAGCGGCAGCGGAAGCAGCAGCAGGAACCGACGCCGGCCGAAGAGCCCGCGCGCGGTGATCCAGGTAATGGTCGACATGTCAGTTTCCTTCGTTCGTGACTGCGGGGCTCACTCGCTGCGCTCGTTCACTCCTCGCACTCACCGGTCAGGCCTCCACGAGGTAGGAGAAGACGCTTTCCAGGGACTCGTCGGACGGCACCAGCTGACGCACCCGGATGCCCCGGTTCAGGGCGATCCGGGGCAGTGCCCGGGTGAAGGCGCCGTAGTCGCCCGCGCGCACGGTCAGACCGGTGCGGTCCAACTCGACGCCGCTCACCGACGGCTCGGCGATCAGCGCCACGGCCAGCGCCCGGTCGTCGGTGGAGCGCACCGCGAAGACGTGCGGACGGTTGGTCATCAGCCGGCGGATGGTCCGGAAGTCCCCGGAGGCGGCCAGTCGGCCCGCCACCATCACCTGCACCGTCCCGGAGACCTGCTCGACCTCCTCCAGGATGTGCGAGCTGAACAGGATCGTCCGGCCGGCGTCACCCAGGCTGTGCAGCAACTGCATCATGTGCAGCCGCTGGCGCGGGTCCATCCCGTTGAACGGCTCGTCGAGCAGCAGCACCTGCGGGTCGTGCACCAACGCGGCGGCCACCCGGGCACGCTGGCGCATGCCCTTGGAGTACGTGCCGATGCGGCGGTCCTGCGCCGACTCCAGCTCCACCAGGTCGATCGCGCGGCGGGCCGCCGCCGCCGGGTCGGCCAGCCGGTGCAGCTTCGCGCTGGCCAGCACGAACTCGTACGCGGTGAGGAAGCCCTGCACCGCCTCCCGCTCGCTGACCAGCCCCAGCCGCCGGTAGACGTCGGGGTTTCGCCAGGTCGGTTCGTCGTCGAGGGTGACCGTGCCGCGCGACGGAGACAGGAACCCGGCCATCATGTGCAGCAGCGTGGTCTTGCCGGCGCCGTTCGGGCCGAGCAGCCCGGTCACGCCCGGCCCCAGGGCCATGCTGATGTCGTTGACCGCGACCACGTTGCCGTACCACCGGGACACCCCGGTCAGGCTCAGCGTGCTCATCAGGAGGCGACCTTCCGGTAGCGGGCCAGCAGGAGGGCGGTTGCGCCGGCGACCAGCAGCACCGCGGCCAGGGCGTAGACCGGGCCGAACCCGCCGATCGTCATCTCGCCCGGATCGCCCTCGACCAGCAGGTCGCCCAACGACCAGATGCCGACCCCCTGGACCAGGGTGGAGGGCGAGGCGAGCCCCGCCAACTCGTTGGCCGTCCGCGACGGCAGGATGCTCAGCACACCCACGATCGGGGTGGTCATCAGGAAGACCGCGACCACGCCGCCGGCGGCGAAGGCACGCTTGCCCGTCAGCGACGCGACCAGCAGCCCGATCGAGGCGAAGACCACCGCCCACAGGCCGGCGTAGAGCAGCCCGGGAAGCAGGTCGAGCAGTTCGTTCCAGACTCCCCCCATGCCCTCCTTGGTGGTGAACGCGGCACCCAGGAACATCACCAGCTGCGGCCCACCGAGCAGCAGCCAGAGCGCGGTGACCAGCGCCAGCAGCTTGGCCAGCGCGTAGTCGGTGCGCGGCAGCGGTCGGGAGAAGTACAGCGGCAGCACCCCGCTGCGCAGATCCCGGGAGACCAGCTCGGGCGCGGCCACCGCGACGAAGAAGATGACCAGCCAGCTCATCGCGTCGGCGAACTGGGCGTACGTGGCGACCGGCTCGCCGATCTGGCTGCGTACCGCCGCCAGGGCCACCGCGACCAGGGTGACGATCCCGACCACCAGCCACGGGAAGATCTTGGCCTTGACGCTGCGCCCGAACCCGAACGTGGTACGCAGCCCGTGCAGGTACAGCGCGCCGAAGACGTGTCGGCGGCCCAGCCTCGTGCCCTTGTAGCGCTGGTAGCCGATGTCGTGGATGACGCCGGTCGGCGCGGAGCGCACGGCGGCGGTTGACGGCTCAGGCATGGGTGAGCTCCCTCGTTGCGAAGAGTTCGGCCACCCGGTGCCGGCGCTGGTCCAGTCGGTGCAGCGGCAGGTCCAGTTCGGCGACCGCGCCGAGGATCAGGTCGTAGGTGCCGTCGTCGGCGAGCGGCACGAGAAGCAGCCGGCCGTCGCGCGCCACCGGCAGGTCGAGCGCGGCCAGCCGGGCCGCCAGCTCCTCGGTGCCCTCGCTGACCTCCACGGCGAGCACGTCGGTGGCGGAGGTCATCGCGGAGATGTGATCGGCGCGCAGCAACCGGCCGCCGTCGATGGCGACGAGCGTGTCGCAGATCCGCTCCACCTCGCCGAGCAGGTGCGAACAGACCAGCACGGAGATGCCGAACTCGGTGCCGATCCGGTGCACCAGCGCCAGCATGGCGTCCCGCCCGGCCGGGTCCAGCCCGTTCGTCGGCTCGTCGAGCAGCAGCAGGTCGGGGTCGTGCACCAGCGCCTGGGCCAACTTCACGCGCTGCTTCATGCCGGTGGAGTAGCCGCCGACCGGGCGGTAGCGCTCCTCGTACAGGCCGACGTGGCGCAACGCCTCCGAGGCCCGCTCGCGAGCCGCGGTGCGGGGCAGGCCGCTCATCCGGCCCAGGTGGGTGACCAGCTCGGCGGCGGACAGGTCCGGCGGGAGGCAGTCGTGCTCGGGCATGTAGCCGACCCGGGCGCGGACCGCCGTGGGGTCGGCGGTCGGGTCGATGCCGAGCACCGAGACCTGACCGCTGGTCGGGGCGATCAGGCCGAGCAGGATCTTGATCAACGTGGATTTGCCGGCGCCGTTCGCGCCCACCAGGCCGATGATCCCGGGCTCGACGGCGACGGTGAGGTCGGTCAGCGCGGTGACCCGACCTCCGTACGTCTTGGTGAGCGACTGGGTCGCGATCAGTGTCACGTGCCCAGCGTAGGGAGTCGATGCGCACCGGGGACACCGGCTCGCCCCCGGTACCCCCCTGATCCTTGCCGGACCTGACCCCTAGGGTCCCCCGCCGGGGTGTCGGGAACGTTTCCGCCGGTCCCGCGTTCGGCCGGACCCCGCTTCGGGAAAGGCCTCTCCGAGGTGGCACGATTCACTTCCCGTTCACCGGGCAGTGTTGCGGCGGTCGTGCGACCGCCGACGCGGGAAGGATCATGATGGTCGAGGTGGGCGTGCCCAAGGTGAGTGTCGTGGTGCCGGCGTACAACTGCGGTACACACATCGAGAAGCTGGCCGCCTCGCTGCTGCGCCAGTCGTTGCCCGTCGACGAGTTCGAGGCGATCTTCGTCGACGACGGATCGACCGACGACACGGGGGCGCGGTTGGACCGGCTCGCCGCCCAGCACCCGCACATCAGGGTGCTGCACATCGAGAACTCGGGCTGGCCGTCGCGCCCGCGCAACCTGGGCATCGAGCACGCCCGCGGCGAGTACGTCTTCTTCGCCGACGACGACGACTGGTTCGCCGACCAGGCGCTGGAGCGGCTCTACGACTGCGCGAAGACGTACGACGCGGACGTGGTGGTCGGCAAGATGGCCGGGCACGGGCGCGCGGTGCCGCGGGAGCTGTTCCGGAAGAACCGCTTCGACGCCACCCTGGAGAACTCCCCGCTGATCGACAGCCTCACCTGCCACAAACTGTTCCGCCGTTCGTTCCTCAACGATCACGGCCTGCGGTTCCCGGAGGGCGGCAAGCGGCGCCTGGAGGACCACTCGGTGGTGGTGCGGGCCTACTTCCTGTCCCGACGCACCTGCGTGCTGTCCGACTACACCTGCTACCACCACGCGCAGCGCGGCGACGCGCGCAACGTCACCGCGGCCCGCCTGGACCCGTCGAGCTACTTCGCGAGCGTGCGGGACGCGCTGGACATCGTGGACGCCCACACCGAGCCGGGTCCGCTGCGCGACCGGCTGCACCGGCGGTGGCTGCGCAACGAGATGCTGAACCGACTGCGCGGGAAGCGGCTGCTGGCCGCACCGGAGGACTGGCTGGAGCAGGTCGCGTTGGAGACCCAGAAGGTCATCCAGGACCGGTTCGCGCCGGGCGTCGCGGCCGGTCTGCCGCCCCTGCTGCGGGCCGTGGCGTACCTGGCCGAGCGGGGCCGGGTCGCGGACCTGCGTCGGCTGGCCCGGTGGGAGGCGGGCATCGCCGCGCACGGCACGATCGACGACGTGAAGCTCGCCGACCGCGCCGTCACGGTGACGGTCGCCGCCGAGCTGCGCTCCGCGGGCCAGCCGGTCGGTTTCCGCGTCGAGGACGGCCGGGACGTGCTGGTGCTCCCCATGGAGGAGATCGACCCGGAGGTCCTCGACTCCACCGCCCAGGTCCGCAAGGCCCGACTGGATGTGGTCGCGCGCCGCCGGGAAACCGGTGACGAGATCTTCCTGCCGGTGACCTTCCAGACGGAACGGGTCACCGGCACGTCCGGCGCGGACACCGTCCACCTGGTGCACCGGGCCACCACCACGATCGACTTCGGCGCCCTCAACGGCGGCCGGACGCGGGGCAGTTGGCTGCTGAAGGCCCGGATCACCAACGCGGGCTGGACCGAGGACGCGCAGCTGCCGCTGGTGTTCGTCTGCCGGGCCGACGGCTCCCGGCCTCGCATCCGCGACGAGCGGAAGGTGTGGAACCGGGTCCGGTCGGCGGTGGGCCGACGGATCCGCGGCTGATCCGCCCGCCCGGGTCGTGGAGTGGCGCCCTCGACCGATTGGCGGTCGGCTGCGAAACTGTGTGCCGGTCAGCGAGTGGGGGGTGTGGATGAGCAACGGCTGGGTGCTGCCCGACGAGGTGCTCCGGGGCGCGCCGGCGTACACGCCGCGTCCCGGTGAGCTGGCGGATCTTGAGCTGCTGCTGACCGGCGCGTACGCCCCCCTGACCGGTTTCATGACCCGCGCCGACCTGGTCTCGGTCAGCCGGCGCGGCCGGCTGGCCGACGGCACCCCGTGGCAGGTCGCGGTGACCCTCCAGGTGCCGAGCGCGTTGGCCCAGGGCTTCGATCCGCGCGATCCGGCGCGCCGGGCGCTGGTGCTGACCGACGGCGAGGGCGCGCCGGTCGCCGGCCTGGACGTGTCGGACGTCTGGCCGGTGCGCGAGGGCGTGGCGGGGGTTGGCGGTCAGGTCCGGCGGCTGGGCGACGGTGGCCACGGCCCGTTCCAGCGGTTGCGCCGCAGCCCGGAGGAGGTGCGCGCGCTGCTGCCCCCGGGTCGGGTGCTCGGCGTGATCGCCGACCGGCCCCTGCACCGGCCGCAGCTCGCCCAGATCGCCCACGCCGCCCGTACCCTGGCCGCGCACCTGCTGGTGATGATCCCGGTCGGTGAGGGCGGCGTCGGTGGGCTCACCCCGGAGGCGCTGGTACGCACGGTCTTCGCCGCACGGGACCGGATGCCGCCGGCCACCCTGGTCGCGGTGCCGCTGTCGCACCGACGGGAGGAGATCGACGACGCGCTGCTGCGCGCCCGGGTCTCCGCCGCGTACGGGGTCACCCACCTGCTCTCCACCGGCGAGATGCTCTCCGGCGCCGGGCTGCGGGTGCTGGTGCCGCGCGAGCTGGCGTACGACAACCGGGACGGCAGTGGCGGTGGCGGGAGGACATCCCGCCGCGCAACCGCCGCCTCGCGCTGACCCAGGATGAGATCGACGATCTGCTGGACCGGGGTTTCCCGCTGCCGGAGTGGCACACACCGCCGGCGGTGGCGAAGGAGTTGGCCAAGGCCCGGCCGGCGCGCCGGCACCGCGGGCTGGTGGTCTTCCTGACCGGGCTCTCCGGCTCGGGCAAGTCGACGGTGGCCCGTGGGCTGACGGACGCGTTGCGGGAGAGCGGCGAGCGGACGGTGACCCTGCTGGACGGGGATGTGGTGCGCCGGGAGCTCTCCGCCGGGCTGGGCTACAGCAAGGCGGATCGGGATCTCAACGTCCGGCGGATCGGTTGGGTGGCGGCCGAGATCGCCCGGCACCGGGGGGTGGCCATCTGCTGCCCCATCGCCCCGTACGCGGCGGCCCGCGCCACCGCCCGGGAGATGGCCCTGACCGCCGGGGCGGGCTTCGTGCTGGTGCACGTCGCCACCCCGTTGGAGGTGTGCGAGCAGCGGGACCGCAAGGGTCTGTACGCGCGGGCCCGCGCCGGCCTGCTCACCGGCATGACCGGCATCGACGACCCGTACGAGGTGCCGACCGACGCGGATGTGGTGCTGGACACCACCGACGTGAGTGTGCCGGAGGCGGTGGAGGCCGTGCTGCAGCATCTGACCGAGACCGGGTGGGTCGAGTTGAAGATCCCCTCCAGCTGAGCGGCGTCACACCCCCGTTTCTTCCGCCGGTACCCGCCACGCGATAGTGTTCATCTTTGTTGGAACACGTTCGACCGCGTGAGAGTACGTGTGGACCCCGGGGAGGCACGGCGGATGCTCGCTCAGCAGCGGCAGACGGCCATCCTCGAACGGGTCCGGTCCGCCGGCGGTGTCCGGGTGACCGACCTGGCCACCGAGTTCGGCGTCTCCGACATGACCATCCGGCGTGACCTGGAGGCGCTGCACGAGCGCGGCCTGCTGGCCAAGGTGCACGGCGGCGCGACGGCGGCCGGCCCGAGCTCGACCGACGAGCCGGGCTTCCACGCCAAGTCGGTCCGGCAGTTGCCGGAGAAGGCAGCCATCGCCGACCGGGCGGCGCAGCTCGTCCGGCCCGGCGCGGCGGTCGCGTTGTCCGCCGGCACCACCACCGCCGAACTGGCCCGCAGGCTGGTGGACGTGCCCGGCCTGACCGTGGTGACCAACTCGCTGCCGGTGGCCGAGGTCCTGCACGCCGGCGGTCGGCCGGACCAGACGGTCGTGCTCACCGGCGGCGTGCGCACACCGTCGGACGCACTGGTCGGTCCCCTGGCCGTCGACGCCATCCGGACGCTGCACCTGGATCTGCTCTTCCTGGGCGTGCACGGCATCACCGAACGGGCCGGCTTCACCACGCCGAACCTGATGGAGGCGGAGACCGACCGGGCGTTGGTGGCGGCGGCGGACCGGCTGGTGGTGCTCGCCGACCACACCAAGTGGGGCACGGTGGGCATCTCCTCGATCGTCGAGTTGGCGGCGGCACACGTACTGGTCAGCGACGAGGCGTTGCCTCCGCCCGCGCGACGGGTACTCGGCGAACAGGTGGGTGAATTAATCATCGTGAAGGCGACGGGGGCGGGCCGCGGAACGCGCACGCCGACGAGTGAGGGGACGGCGCCGTGAAGCGCACCGCGATCGACCTGGCCGACGGCCGGGAGCTGATCTACTTCGACGAGCGCGACGACGCCGTACGCGACCAGCCGGACCGCCGTGACCTGCCGCCGCCGCCCCCCGCGTCCCAACTGCGCTACGACCCACTGACCGACGAGTGGGTGGCGGTGGCCGTGCACCGGCAGACCCGCACCTTCCTCCCGCCGGCGAGCGAGTGCCCACTCGACCCGTCGGTCGGTGACCGACTGACCGAGATCCCGGCCCCCGACTACGACGTGGTCGTCTTCGAGAACCGGTTTCCGTCGCTGAGCGGCCGGGTGGCCGACGAACCCGGGGAGATCACCCCGTTCACAGCGGTCCGCCCCGGCCTCGGGCGGTGCGAGGTGGTCTGCTTCACCTCGGATCACAACGCCTCCTTCGCCAGCCTCCCCCCGCGCCGGGTCCGCACCGTGCTGGACGCGCTCGCCGACCGGACCGAGGTGCTCGGCGAACTGCCCGGCGTGGAGCAGGTGTTCTGCTTCGAGAACCGGGGCGTCGAGATCGGTGTCACGCTGCACCACCCGCACGGGCAGATCTACGCGTACCCCTTCGTGACGCCGCGCACCCGGGCGCTGCTGTCCGCGGCACGCCGGCACGCCGAGCGGACCGGCGGCAACCTGTACGCGGACGTGCTGGCCGCCGAGCGCGCCTCCGGCGAACGGGTGGTCACCGAGAACGAGCACTGGACGGCGTTCGTCCCGGCGGCGGCCCGCTGGCCGTTCGAGGTGCACGTGGCGCCGCGCCGGTTGGTGCCGGACATCCCGGCGCTCAGCGACGGCGAACGGGACGCCTTCGGGCCGCTCTACCTGGATCTGCTGCGCCGCTTCGACGGGCTGTTCGACATGCCGATGCCGTACATCTCGGCGTGGCACCAGGCGCCGGTGCGCGTCGACCGGGAGTTGGGCCACCTGCACCTACAGCTGTTCAGCATCCGGCGGGCCAAGGACAAGCTGAAGTACCTGGCGGGCTCGGAGTCCGGGATGGGTGTCTTCATCAACGACATCTCCCCCGAGCGGGCCGCCGAACTGCTGCGCGCCGCCTGAGCCGGGCGGTCAGCGCCGCCGCACCGAGAGGGAAACAGGGCGCGGGGGGCCCGGGACAGGGCCCCCCGCAGGGAAGGGACGGCTGGCTGTGCACGACACAGCCGGGAAGGCTGGCTGATCGGCAGGCATTGCCGCGAGGCGACCGAAGTCAACCTTCCTGGACGCGACTGGCATCTCGTCCACTCTGGTCAACGAGGCGCGCCGGGCGCGGTGACGCCAACCGCGTGTCGAGCACTGGACACGCCGGAGCCCGCCGGCAGGTGCCGACGGGCTCCGATGGTGTGGTGTCCGCGGCTCAGGCGAGCTTGCGGGCCAGGTTCTCGTCGAGCGCGTTCATGAACTCGTCGGTGGTCAGCCACGGGGCGTCGCGCGAGATGAGCAGCGCGAGGTCCTTCGTCATCTGGCCGCCCTCGACGGTGTCGACGATGACCTGCTCCAGGGTGTTGGCGAACTCGGTGACCGCCGGGGTGCCGTCCAGCTTGCCCCGGTGGGCCAGACCCCGGGTCCAGGCGTAGATCGACGCGATGGGGTTGGTCGAGGTCTTCTCGCCCTTCTGGTACTGCCGGTAGTGCCGGGTGACGGTGCCGTGCGCGGCCTCCGCCTCGACGGTACGGCCGTCCGGGGAGAGCAGGACGCTGGTCATCAGACCCAGCGAGCCGAAGCCCTGCGCGACGGTGTCGGACTGCACGTCACCGTCGTAGTTCTTGCAGGCCCAGACGTAGCCGCCCTCCCACTTGAGCGCGGCGGCGACCATGTCGTCGATCAGCCGGTGCTCGTAGGTGATGCCGGCGGCGTCGAACTCGGCCTTGAACTCGTTCTCGAACACCTCGGCGAAGATGTCCTTGAACCGGCCGTCGTACGCCTTGAGGATGGTGTTCTTGGTGGACAGGTAGACCGGGTAGTTGCGGTCCAGCCCGTACCGGAACGACGCCCGGGCGAAGTCCCGGATCGACTCGTCGTAGTTGTACATGCCCATGGCGATGCCGCCGCCGGGGAAGTTGGCGACCTCCATCTCCATCGGCGCGCCGCCGTCGGCCGGGGTGTAGGTGATGGTCACCGTGCCCGGACCGGGGACGACGAAGTCGGTGGCCTTGTACTGGTCACCGTGGGCGTGCCGGCCGATGATGATCGGCTTGGTCCAGCCGGGGACCAGCCGCGGCACGTTGGACATGATGATCGGCTCGCGGAAGACGACGCCGCCGAGGATGTTGCGGATGGTGCCGTTCGGCGACCGCCACATCTTCTTCAGGCCGAACTCCTCGACCCGGGCCTCGTCCGGGGTGATGGTCGCGCACTTGACGCCGACGCCGTGCTCCTTGATGGCGTTGGCGGCGTCGACGGTGACCTGGTCATCGGTCTCGTCGCGGTGCTGGATCGACAGGTCGTAGTAGTGCAGGTCGACGTCGAGGTAGGGCAGGATCAGCTGCTCCCGGATCTGCTTCCAGATGATCCGGGTCATCTCGTCGCCGTCGAGCTCCACGACCGGGTTGTTTACCTTGATCTTCGCCATCGGCCGGCGCTCCTCTCGGGGGACACGTGCTCAAGCAGTACGAGCGTACTGCAATTGGGCCGGCGGCTCCCAGTCGGCCTCGACCGGCCGGCGGAAACCGGGCTGCACGGCGCAGAAGTTGCCTGACACCATCGCCGGATGCCACTGGGCCGCACCCTCGGTGGGCGGAATCCGGGGCGCCGACGTTCTGCTCACCGGTGTCACCGCGATCGGCATCGACGTCTCCGAGAAGCTTTCCGACGCGGGCCGTTGCAGGTGTTCGGTCTCGCGGCGCTGCGCGAGGCGGACTGGACCCGGCTGACCGGGGTGGCGACCGTCATCGGCTGGACGCCGTTCGGGGC
>NZ_JAEVHM010000101.1 GCF_016802865.1 Micromonospora parastrephiae
GGTGGTCGGCGGCGGGGTGGTGGGCGGTGGGGTGGTCGGTGGGGTGGTGCCGTTGTTCAACGCCGCGAGGACCGCGTCGTACGCCGGCTTCTTCGCACCACTGCTGGTGAACAACAACGGCGTCTGCGAAGCCCGCCACGAGTCACTGTCCCGGATCCCCCACACCGTGATCCCGTTACACCGCGCCACCGCCAGGCAGTCCTCCACCACACTGCGATACGTCGCCGCCGGAGCACCCTGGATGTCCAACTCGGTGATCTGCACATCCACACCCAACGCCGCGAAACTCGACAACGTCGTGCGGTAGTTACTCACATACGGCGAATCATTGTTGAAGTGCGACTGGAACCCCACACAGTCGATCGGCACACCACGAGACCTGAAATCCCGCACCATCGTGTACACAGCCTGCGTCTTCGCGTGCGTCCAGTTATCCGTGTTGTAGTCGTTGTAACACAACTTCGCACCCGGATCCGCCGCCCGCGCCGCCCGGAACGCCGCCTCGATCCAGTCATTACCCGTACGCTGCAAATTCGAGTCACGACGCGCACCGGAACTACCATCGGCAAACGCCTCGTTCACCACATCCCACGCCACGACCTGACCCCGGAAATGGGTCGCCACCTGCGTCACATGATTCAACATCGCCTGCCGCAACGCGCTACCACTCATACTCTGCATCCAGCCCGGCTGCTGCGAATGCCACGCCAGAGTGTGACCCCGAACGTTCATCCCGCGACTACGCGCGTGATTGACGATCTGCTCCGCCGCACCGTAACTGAACCGACCCTGCTGCGGCTCCGTCGCGTCGATCTTCATCTCGTTCTCAGGCGTCACCATATTGAACTCACGGTTCAAAATCGTCGTGTACGCGCTATCCGACAACCGACCCGCCGCCACCGCCGTACCGAAATACCGACCCTTCTCCGCAGCCGACGCGCCAAGGGTCGTCCCGGCGGCGGCGGGTGCCACCGAGAACAGCGCCATTCCGGCGGCGATGGCGCCCGCTCCGGTCACCGCGAGGGCGGCTCTGGATGCCGCCTTCCACGTCGTTCTTCTCATCGTGCGACTCCTTCTGGATGGTGTGGCAATTGGACTCAGGCCACCGAGCAGGCGGCGCCGTTCAGGGCGAACGACGACGGTTTGCCGGTGCCGCCCTCATGGCTGGCCTGGAAACCGATGTCGACCGACGTGTTCGGGGCGATGGTGGCGTTGTAGGAGACGTTGCGGGCGGTCACCGCGCCGCTGGTCGGGGAGTACTGCGCGTTCCAACCGCTGGTGATGCGCTGTCCGGTGGGCAGCGTGAAGGTCAGGTTCCACCCGTTCACGGGGGCCGTACCGGTGTTGGTGACGGTCACGCTCGCGGTGAGGCCGTTGCTCCAGGCGTTGACCGTGTAGCCGACCCGGCATCCACCCTCGGTCGGCGGCGGAGTCGTCGGAGGCGGCGGAGTCGTCGGAGGCGGCGTGGTAGGCGGCGGCGTGGTAGTCGGAGGCGGGGTCGTGGGAGGCGGCGTGGTGCCGTCCAGCCCGAAGAAGCGGATCACCTGGGCGGCGTCGACCGGCAGGTTGTGCGAGACACCCTGCATGCTGATCGCCTCGACCGGCGCCATCGGGCCGCTGCTGCCGTACCGGGTGCGGGTGTAGCCGGACTGCGGCGAGTCGGTGTACGTCGGGGTCTGGCTCAACCCGTGCACGTTGGTCCACTGCTTGACCTGCTCGCCGAAGTTCGGGTAGCGCAGTGTCTCGTCGTTGGTGCCGTGCCAGATCTGCATCCGTGGCCGCTGGCCGGTGTAACCGGGGTACGCCCCGCGGACCAGATCGCCCCACTGCTGGGCGGTCTTGATGAGCTGCCCGTTGGCGCACTCGCTGTTCCACTCGGAGCTGCCCCCGGTGGCGAAGCAGCCGAACGGCACTCCGGCGAAGGACGCGCCCGCCGCGAAGACGTCCGGGTAGTCACCCAGCATGACGTTCGTCATCATCGCCCCGGACGAGGTGCCGGTGGCGAAGATCCGCGCCGGGTCGGCGGCGTACCGCTGCCGCACGTAGTCGACCATCGACATGAGCCCGACCGGGTCGCTGCCCCCGCCGCGGCGCAGGGCCTGCGGTGAGGCGACGTCCCAGCACCTGCTGCTACGGGTCACCGACGGGTAGATCACGATGAACCCGTACCGGTCCGCGAGGGACGCGTACTGGGTGCCGGAATGGAACGCCGGGCCCGAGCCGGTGCAGTAGTGCAGGGCGAGCAGGATCGCCGGTCGTGACGCCACCCGGTCCGGGACGTACAGGTGCATCTGGAGGTTGGTGGGGTTGGTGCCGAAGCCGGTCACCTGCGTCAGCGTCGCCGCCGATGCTGGCGTGGCGAATGTCAACGCGGCGGCGGCCAGCGTGAGGGCCGCCATGACGGCGCCGAGCAGCCTTGTCTTGAGTGTCATCGTTCGCGATTCCTCGGGGAATTGGCGCATGGAAGAGGAGCAAGTCGAGGACTGCCCTTCGCCCGACCCTGACCGCGGCTCGCGTGACCACGTCAGCTTCGATCGAGGACACTCGATTGTCAAGACTTCCGGAAACCTTTCGCCGTACGGGTTCCACTGCCCACCTGCGCACCTGGCCGCGGCGACGGGAGGCTTCGCCGGGCCTCGATGGCGGGCTATTATCGGGACGTTCTCGAAACGTGTCGGGCTTCCCACATCCCTCGCGTCACCCCCCTACGCGCGCCCGCAGAGGCCCCGTGGGCACGAAGGAGATCGAGTGAAGATCGTCGACGCCCGGGTCATCGTGACCTGTCCGGGCCGCAACTTCGTCACCCTCAAGATCGTCACGGACGAGGGCGTCACCGGCGTCGGAGACGCCACCCTCAACGGCCGGGAGTTGGCCGTCGTGTCGTACCTGCGCGACCACGTGGCGCCGCTGCTGATCGGCCGGGACCCGGCCCGCATCGAGGACACCTGGCAGTACCTGTACCAGGGGGCGTACTGGCGGCGTGGGCCGGTCACGATGAGCGCGATCGCCGCCGTGGACACCGCCCTGTGGGACATCAAGGGCAAGGTCGCCGGCCTGCCCGTCTACCAGCTGCTCGGCGGCCGTTCCCGCGAGGGCGTCACCGTGTACGGCCACGCCAACGGCGAGACCGTCGAGGAGGTGCTGGTGGAGGTCGCCCGCTACATCGACCTCGGCTACCGCGCCGTGCGGGTGCAGTGTGGCGTACCGGGCCTGCCCAAGACGTACGGAGTCAGCGCCGACAAGCTCTTCTACGAGCCGGCCGACGCCGCGCTGCCCAGCGAGGCCACCTGGTCGACGCAGCGTTACCTGTCGCACGTGCCGACCGTGTTCGCCCGGGTTCGCGACGAGTTCGGCCCCACCCTGCGGCTGCTGCACGACGTGCACCACCGGCTCACCCCGATCGAGGCGGCCCGGCTCGGTCGCAGCCTGGAGCCCTACGCGCTGACCTGGATGGAGGATCCGGTCCCCGCCGACCTTCAGGAGGGCTTCCGGTTGATCCGGCAGCACACCACCACCCCGGTCGCGGTCGGCGAGGTCTTCAACAGCGTCTTCGACGCCGCCCAGCTCATCCGGGAACAGCTCATCGACTACATCCGGACCACGGTGGTGCACGCCGGCGGAATCACCCACCTGCGCCGCATCTTCGACCTCGCGGCGCTGCACCACGTCCGCAGCGGATCACACGGGGCCACCGACCTCTCCCCCGTCTGCATGGCCGCGGCTCTGCAACTCGACATCTCCATCCCCAACTTCGGGCTCCAGGAGTACATGCGGCACACCGCGCAGACCGACGAGGTGTTCCCGCACGGCTACCACTACGCCGACGGCTACCTGCATCCCGCCGAAGCCCCCGGCCTCGGCGTCGACATCGACGAGGAGGCGGCGGCGCGGTATCCGTACGCGCCGGCGTACCTGCCGGTGAACAGGTTGGAGGACGGCACCGTGCACCCGTGGTGAGCGCGACACCGTCGACGTCCCGGCCGGCCCGATCGGGCCGGCCGGGTCAGTAGATGCGCCGCCCCCGCGCGTCCGGAACTCCGGACTTGCGGAAGAAGTACGTGTTGATCTGGTCGCGCCACTCAATGGCGCAGCGCACCTGCTCGTCGAGACGCTCGGCCACCCGCTCGTACACCGCCGGATCGATCATCCCGTTGAGCGTCCGCCACCGCCGCCGCATCGCCTCCACCTCCTCGACGCCCGCGAAGTGGGTGTCGTAGATGTGCTGGATGACTGTCGACCCGCTGTGCAGGACGTGGGAGTACGGGACGTGGTGGAAGAAGAGCAGCAGCTCGTCGGGGCACGTGCGCGGCGACTCGTACACCTGCGCCCAGTACGGCGGGTACTGCCCGGCGAAGCCGGTGCCCGATGCGCGACTGCGGTCCACACCGACGCCGTCGCGGTCGGCGAAGTGGTAGGTGCCCCACCGCGAGTACTCGTACCCGTCGACGTCGGGACCGTAGTGGTCGCCGGGGTGAACCATGAAGCCGACACCCAGCGGGGCGGTGTACCGCTCGTAGGTACGCCACGAGTCGTCCATGATCTCGTGCAGCGTCCGTCTCACCAGCTCCGGTTCGGCGGTCGCCGACGGCGGGAAGGTCAGCATCATCCACTCGTCGAGGACCGCCGTCGGGTCCAGCCGTGGGTCCCAGGCGAGCCGGCCGAACGTGTACAGGTTGGCCTGCGCCAAGGGGTGTCCGGTCCAGAAGGGGTCGTCGCCGGTGTTGGCGACGGCGACCAGGCCACCACCCGCACCCGCCTCCCCGATGGCCACGTCGGCGATCGTCCGTCCACCCGGACCCCACGGGGCGAAGCGCAACACCTCACCCCACCAGGAGCCGAGATGGCAGACGTGCCGCTGCTGGCCCGTGTACTCCTGGGTGACCTGCAACTCCAGCGCCAGCCGGGTCGCCGGCATCGCGGCGAGCACCGGCGAGACCGGCTCCCGCGTCTGGAAGTCCACCGGGCCGAACTTCACCTGCACGACCACATTGGCGCGGAACCGTCCGTCCAGCGGGGTGAAATGGTCGTACGCGGCCCGCGCCCGGTCGGTGGACCGGTCCCGCCAGTCCTGGTGGTGGTTGTAGACGAACGCCCTCCAGTGCACCACTCCCCCGTGCGGAGCGAGGGCCTCGGCGAGCAGGTTCGCCCCGTCGGCGTGGTCGCGCCCGTACGTGAACGGGCCGGGTTGCCCCTCCGAGTCGGCCTTCACCACGTAGCCGCCGAAGTCCGGGATGCGCTCGTACACGCGGCGGGTGGTGGCGGCCCACCAGTCCGTACCGCCTCGTCGACCGGGTCGGCGGTCGCAGTCCGCCGAGGACCACCGGCGCGGCGAAGCTGACCGACAGGTGCACCCGGATGCCGTACGGGCGCAGCACGTCCGCGATCTCGGCGACGTCGCCGAGCCGATCGGTGAGCAGCAGCGCCTCGGTGCGGGCGACGTTGACGTTGTTCACCGAGATCGCGTTGACGCCGCTGGCCGCCAGCAGCCGCCCGTACTCCCGCACCCGGGCCAGGTCGCCGCGCGGACCGCCGTCGCGCCAGAAGATCGAGCCGCCCGCGTACCCCCGTTCGACCTGGCCCATCACCGGGTGCACGGCCACGTTGTCCCAGTGGTTCAGCATCCGCCGGCGCAGCGCCGGCCGGTGCCGCTCCGGCGGGCGATCCGGGTCGAAGGCCGCCGCGCAGAGCCGGACCAGGTGGAACAGCCCGTACAGCAGGCCGGCGGGCGCGTCGGCCAGCACCGCGGTCACCTCGCCGGCCCGTGCCAGCAGGAATCCCTCGTCGCCGAGCGTCTCGCCGTCGCCGATCTCGACGAGCGCCGCCTCCCCCGCCGACCGGGCAGCCTCCACCGTTGGGTTGGGCAGCTCAGCGGCGCCGCGCAGGGCCAGCACCAGGTCGACGTCGACGTTCCACGAGGGGGAATGCCACACCCGCCCGCCGTAGCGCGCGCAGGCACGCGCCACCTCGTCGAGGACGGTGTCGACGAGCAACCCGTCACCGTGCACGAGGACGCGACGCGCGCCGAGCGCCCGGAACGCCTCCGGTGGCAGCCAGGCGGCGTGCACGCGCGGCTCCTCGTCCACGCCCAGCGGCTCTGCCACGAACACCGGCTCCTCCAGTTCCACCGACTCGTCCGCGCTCACCTGTCCTCCCGCATCACCACGACGCCGTACGCCGGCAGCCGCAGCGCCGAGCCCGTCTCCGTCCGGTCACCGGTGAGCAGGTCCACGCCGCCGATCCGGGCGGCGACCTCGACCGGCTCGGCGCGGTGGTTGAGCAGGAACAGCAGCCGCGACCCGTCCGGCGCGACCCGGACGGCGGATTCCAGGTCCGGCACGTCGGGATACGGCCCGAGCACGTCGTGGCGCGCCAGCACCTGCCGGACCACCCAGGAGACGCCGGCCTGGTCCAGTCCGGCGGCCACGTACCAGCCGTCGCCGGCGCCGAAGGAGTTGCGGGTCACCGCCGGGGTGCCCGCGTAGAAGTCGGCCTGGTAGGTGCCGAGCACCTCCGCGCCCTGCGGGACCACCAGCTCGAACAGCAGCCGCGCCTCGACGTCGACCTGGTCGGCGCCGGTGCCGAGGCGCACCGGGTTGACCACCTCCGGACCGCGCGCGTCCCACTCGTCGACGCGGACACCCGTCAGCTGCCCGAGCGGTCCCGGCACGTCCATGAGGAACGCCTGGTCGTTCTCGTCGACCCGACCCGACAGGTACGTGGTCAGCACGGACCCGCCACGCGCCGCAACCGCCTCCAGGCGCTGCGGCAGGTCAGCCTTGATCATGTGCAGGGCCGGTGCGACGACCACCTCGTAGCGGGACAGGTCGGCGGTCACCGCGACCACGTCCAGGTCCACGCCGGCGTCCCAGAGCGCCCGGTGGTACGCCAGCACGACCTGCTGGTAGCGAACCAGCCGGGAAGGCCCGTCGGAGATCTCCAACGCCCACCAGCTGTCCCAGTCGAAGAGCAACGCCACCCGGGCCGGTGTCCGCGCGCCCAGCGACGCGGGGCCGAGCCGGTCCAACTCCGCCCCCAGCTCGGCGACCTCGCGGAAGACCCGCGTGTCGGAGCGTCCGGCGTGACCGATGACCGCGCCGTGGTACTTCTCGCTGGCTCCCCGGGAGGCGCGCAGCTGGAAGAAGAGCACGGCGTCGGCGCCGTGTGCCACCGCCTGCCAGCTCCACAGTCGCATCAGGCCGGGCCGCTTCAGCGGGTTGACGTCCCGGCAGGCGGTGACGCTCGGGGTCTGTTCCATCAGCCAGAACGGTTGGCCGTCCTTGAGCCCGCGGATCAGGTCGTGGGTCAGCGCCATCCGGGCCGCCGACCCGTCGTCCGGCGGGTAGTTGTCCCAGGACGCGAAGTCCAGGTGCTCGGCCCAGCGGTGGTAGTCGATCGGCCGGTACATGCCCATGAAGTTGGTGGTCACCGGCAGGTCCGGGCTGGACTCGCGGATGGCGGCCTTCTCGTCGCGGAAGTTGGTCAGCATCGCGTCCGAGGTGAACCGCAGGTAGTCCAGGGTGATGCCCTGGAAGGCGGTGTGGTCCGGGCCACGCCAGTGCTCGGTCAGCGCCGACGGCGGCTCGATCTGCTCCCAGTCGGTGAACGTGTGCGACCAGAACGTCGCGTACCAGGCCGCGTTCAGCTCGTCGAGGGTGCCGTAGCGGTGGCGCAGCCAGTCGCGGAAACCGGCGGCGCAGAGGTCGCAGTAGCAGGCGCCGCCGTACTCGTTGCCGACGTGCCAGGCGACCACCGCCGGGTCGTCGGCGTAACGGCGGGCAACCCGGCGGGCCAGCTCGGCGGAGAGCCGACGGAAGACCGGTGAGCTGGGGCAGGAGTTGTGTCGCTGGCCGAAGCGGTGCTTTCGGCCCTCGAAGTCGGTGCGGGTCACCTCCGGGTACGCCTTCGCCAGCCACGGCGGGTGCGCACCGGTGCCGGTCGCGAGGCAGATGCCGCGCCCCTCGGCGGCCGCCCGCTCGACGATCCGGTCGAGCAGTGCGAAGTCGTAGGTGTCCTCGGCGGGCTGAATCAGCGCCCAGTCGAACACGCCCACGGTGACCAGGTCGATCCGGGCGGCGTCGAAGAGCCGGTAGTCCTGCTTCCACACGTCCTCGGGCCACTGTTCCGGGTTGTAGTCGCCGCCGAAGGGCACCTTGGCGGTGACGGGCAGAGTCATGCGGTGAACTCCTTGCGGATCAGGTGGATCATCGGGTCGCCAACGCGCAGGAACGCCAGGACCGCGACCGAGGCGAGCATCGCCAGCACCGCCTCGGAGAACACCGCCGTGATCCCGGCCGCCGCGGCCAGCAGCAGGGCGTTGCCCACGGTGACACCGGGGGTACGCAGGAGGAAGTGCACGGCCAGGCGGAGCACGTCGCGGGTGCGGAATTCGAACAGCGCGGTGATCAGCAGCGCGTTGGCCGCGCAGAGCGTCACCCCCACCGCGATCAGGGCCAGCGGCACCACCCACCAACCCGGCAGGCCGACCGTACGCAGGTAGGCGACGTTCACGGCGAGCACCGTCAGCCACAGCAGCGCCGGCACCCAGACCCGCAGCGCGCCGGACACGCTGGTCCGGTAGCCCCGCCAGAACACGGCGGCGGGGTGCAGGTCCGTCAGGTCGGGCCGCTGGTGGCGCAGGGCGTACGCGGCGGCGGAGACCGCCGGGCCGACCGGCACCAGGAAGAGCGCCACCAGCGGCAGGTTGCTGGGGTCGCGGCCGAGAAGGAGAAGCGGAAGCAGGCCGGGCAGGGTGGTGAGCAGGAAGAGCAGCTCGACCACGAGCAGGATGTAGACCCGGGAGGCGGCCCGCGACAGCGGTCCGTCGCCGAACTGTCGCCAGGCGTGTGCGGCGCTCACGGCTACTCCTTCCGATCGGTCTCGGCCGGCAGGCCGAGCAGGCGGGTGGCGTCCCACCACGGCGGCGTCTCGTCCACCACCGGGCTCAGCTCGACCAGGGTCACCTCGTGCCGGGTGAGCGTGAGGTCCACCTCGACCCGGCCGGCGGCGACCGGCAGCGCACGATGCGTCCGGGCCGGCTCGGCGGCCTCCCGCAGCGCGTCGAGCTGGCGGGCAGCCGGTGAGCGCGGGCGGCCCATCTCGGCCCAGGCCGCCCACGCGTTGCCCGCCTCTTCGCTGACCGAGGAGCGGAGCAGGAAAGCCGATGTCGTGCCGGCCGGGCCGAGGGGGATCGACAGCGCCACCGGATGCCGGTCCGGTGCCGGTGACAGTCCGGTGACATCCACCGGCGCCCAGGCCAGCACGGCGATCCGGCCGTCGGTGTGGCGGGTGACCAGGTGGTCGGTCGGGATCCCCACCTCCTCGAACATGTCGCTGAAGGTCCAGTACGAGAAGGAGTCCACCAGGTCGCCGCCGGCGGCCAGCACGGGTGCGAGGTAGGCGGCGTGGAACGCCGTGTCGTGGATCGGGTTGTCCGGCCGGTAGGACGAGTTGAACTCGGTGATGTGCACCGGCAGGTCCGCCAGAGCGGTGCCGGCCAGGTGTCGGCGGGGCGCGGCGAACTGGGTGAGCAGTTCCGTCGCCGGGGCGAGGGTCTGGTGGGTGCCGAACGGGACGTGCTGGCCCGGCCCGGACGTGTACGCGTGCCGGCTGACGAAGTCGACAGGCACCTGGCGGTCGGTGACGAACTCGGCGAACGGCACGAGCCACCCGTCCGCACCCGGGGAGATCGCCGGCCCGCCGACCTGCAACGACGCGTCGACCTCCTTGACGGCGTGCGCGCTCACCTCGTACAGGCGGTGGTAGGCGCCGCGGTCGGCGCCCTGCCAGAAGGGCTCCAGGTTGGGCTCGTTCCACACCTCGATCGGCCAGCTGCGGACCTCGTCGAGACCGTAGCGGTCGACCAGGTGGGCGACCGTGGCGCGGACCAGGTCCGCCCATTGTGACCACGACCGGGGCGGCGTGACGTTGCCCCGCCACCAGAAGACGGTCTGGTCGCCGGAGGCCAGACCCGAGGGCATGAAGCCCAGCTCCACGAACGGCCGGATGCCCAGGTCGAGGTACGCGTCGACGACCTGGTCGACGTAGGTGAACGAGTGGTGCACGTGGCGCTCGCCGACGTGGTCGTACGGACGGTGCACGCCGACGCCGTCGCTGAGCAGCCCGTGTCCCCGGATGTGCCGGAAGCCGATGTCGCGCTGGACGAGCGCCAGCGAGTCCTGGTAGTCGCGGCGCAGAGCCAACTCGAAACGGCCGGTGCCGACGCAGCGTCGCCAGGCGTCGGTGAGACGGCCGGTGGGCTGGTCGGGAACGGTGATCCGGGTCATCGTCTTCCTCTTCGACGGGGCGCACCGGCCACGGTGCTCGGCCGGTCCGGTGACGGCGGTCGTCACCGGACCGGCCGCCGGTCAGCGGTGGTCCTTCTGGTAGCGCTCGTAGGCCTTGTTGACGAGATCCAGGTAGGAGTCCATGTTCTTGCCCTTGAGCTCGGTCACGTAGGCGTCCCACTGGGCGAAGTCACGCTGGCCGAGCGCGAACTGCAGAGTCGCCTGGTAGACGTGGTCGCGCAGCGGCGTCTCCCACAGCGACGCCTGCTCCCGTTCCTCGTCGTTCAACGGGTGCGGCGGAGGCACCACGACCGGGGTACGGGCGTTCATGACCTTCTGGAACTCCTGCTCCTCCGGGGAGAAGAACCCCTGCACCAGCTCCGGTTTGCCGCCGTAGGCGAAGACCCCGTTGTAGAAGCCGAAGTCCTTCTGCAGGTGCTTCGGCGCATTGGGGTGGAGGCCGATGACGTTGACGTCGGGGGCCAACGTGGGCTTGCCGCTGGCGTCCCTGACGAACGTCTTGCCCTCGACACCCCACTTGGCGAACTCCTGGCCAGCGTCGGAATACCAGAGCCAGTCGATGAACTGCATCATCGCCACGAAGTTCTTGCTGTCCCGGGCCTTCGAGGAGATCATCACGCCGTTCTCCAGCCGGTTGGCGGGGTTGACCTCACCGGCCGGGCCGATCGGCAGAGGGATCTTGACGATCTTCGCCTTCGGGTTGGTCTTCGCCAGGTCCGGTCGGTAGTCGTTGACGACCGCCTGGGCGTTGGCGCTGATCACGAACGACTTGCTGTTGGCGAGCTTCTGCCGGGCCTGGTCGTCGGCTTGGGTGAAGCTCTCCGGGTCGAGCAGCTTCTCGGACACCAGCTTGTTGAGGTACTGGAGCATCTGCTTGTACTGCTCCGTGGCGCCGGTGTAGACGAACTTCTTGGCGGTGGCGTCCCAGCTGGTGTGCTGGAAGTTCCAGCCGGCGCCCTGGAGTCCGTAGGACACGGCCAGGATGTTGAGCAGGTTGCCGGCCGGGTTGGGCTTGCTCCAGCGGTCGGAGAACGGGTACACGTTCGGGTATCTGGCCTTCATCGCCTTGAGGACGGTGTACAGCTCGTCCCAGGTCTTCGGGGCCGTCAGGTTCAGTTCGTCGAGGATGTCGTCCGGACCGCCAGCGAGTAGTCCTGCCAGGGCTTCTCGTGCAGCCCGGGCAACACGTAAAACTTGCCGTCCTCCTGACGCCGCCCGTCGATCTCGGGCTTGAGGTTCCACCGCGAGATCTTGTCCTGCAGGTTCGGCATCAGGTCCAGGTAGTCGCTGACCGGCAGGACCGCACCGGAGGAGACGTAGGCGTCCTCCTGGCTGGGATAGGTCTTCGGGATGATCATCGGAGCGTCACCCGCGCCGATCAGCAGGCTGCGCTTCTGCTCGTAGTCGCTCAGCGGCACGGCCACCGGCGACAGCGTGACGTTGGCCCGCGACTTCAGTTCCGACCAGAAGAGCCAGTCGTCGCGCAGCGGGTAGTTCGGGTGGTTGTTGTACAGGATGGAGAAGGAGACCGGCTCGCTCGCCTTGAACTGTTTGCCGATGCCGTAGTCGGACATCGCGCCGGCCCGGTTCTCCGACAGGTCCTTGGCGTCGGACGGATCCTCGCTACAGGCGGCGATGCTGGTGGCCGCGAGCAGCACGGCGGTGACTGTCGCGACGCGGCGCCACGATCGGTGGAACATGGCGGTCCTTTCGATAAGGGGACGGGTGGACACGCTGGCTAGCCCTTGACGGCGCCGAGCATCACGCCGCGGACGAAGTACCGCTGGACGAAGGGGTAGACCAGGAGGATGGGCAGGGTGGTGAGCACGATCGTCACGGCCTTGAGCGTCGCCTCGGCCTGCACCTCGTCGGCCTCGGCGATCGCCCCGACGTTCTCCGCACCGGTGGCGCCGGCGATCAGGTTGCGCAGGTAGATGGTCACCGGCCACAACTCCTGCCGGTCCAGGTACAGGAAGGCGGCGAACCAGGAGTTCCAGAACGCCACGGCGTAGAACAGCAGCATCGTGGCGACGATCGCCTTCGACAGGGGCAGCACGATGCGGAGCAGGATCCCGTAGGTGTTGAGCCCGTCGACGGCGGCGGCCTCCTCCAGTTCCACCGGCAGACTCTCGAAGAACGCCTTCATCACCAGCAGGTTGAACACGTTGATCGCGTTGGGCAGCGCGATGGCCCAGACCGTGTTCTTCATGCCCAGGCTGGTGACCAGCACGTAGTTGGGGATCAGGCCACCGGAGAAGAACATGGTGAACACCGCGATACCGACCAGCGTGGTGCGTCCCCGCAGCTGCTTCTTGGACAAGACGTAGGCGTAGCAGGTGGTGAGCACGATGGAGATGAGCGTGGCGACGACCGTGTAGACGACGGTGTTGCGGTAGTTCGTCCAGAACAGGGAGTCGGACAGCACCAGCCGGTAGGTGTCCGTGTTGAACCCTCGGGGCACCAGGTTGACCTGGCCGGCGATGATGTACCCCTCATCGCTGAGGGAGCGCGCCACGACGTTGACGAACGGGTACAGCGTCAGCACCACCACAGCGGTCAGCACCACCGCGTTGACCGCCTGGAAGACGCGGTAGCCCCGGGTCGGGCGGATACCGCGCCGCCGGTCGCCGGTGGACCGCGTGCTCTCGCTGGCCGTCGCCGCGGTGTCGACGGTCACCACAGGCTCGTCCCCACCGTGCGGCGGGCGATCAGATTCGCCGACAGGACCAGCACGAGCCCGATCACCGCCTCGAACAGCCCGATGGCCGCGGCGTAGCTGAAGTTGCTGGACCCGAAGCCCATCCGGAACAGGTAGGTGGAGAGGACGTCGGCGGTGGGATAGGTCAGAGGGTTGTAGAGCAGAAGGATCTTCTCGAAACCGACCGCCATGAAGCTGCCGACGTTGAGGATCAGCAGCGTCACCATCGTCGGCCGAATACCCGGGAGCGTGACGTGCCAGGTCTGCCGCCACCGGTTGGCGCCGTCGATCCGGGCCGCCTCGTACAGGTCGTCGTCGACGGTCGTGAGCGCGGCGAGGTAGAGGATGGTGCCCCAGCCGACGGTCTGCCAGACCTCGGACGACACGTAGATCGTCCGGAACCACTCGGCTCGCTGCAGGAACGGTACCGCTTCGCCGCCGGCGGCCTGGACGAGTTGGTTGACGGTGCCGTCGATCGAGGTCAACTGCATGACCATGGCCGCCACGATGACGATCGACAGGAAGTGCGGCAGGTACGACACCGACTGGACGAACCGCTTGAGCCGCCGGGTGCGCACCTCGTTGAGCAGCAGCGCCAGCATGATCGGCAGCGGGAAGCAGAACAGCAGGGTCAGCGTCCCGAGCACCAGGGTGTTGGTGAACACCTCCCAGAACGTCGGGTCGGTGAAGAACATCCGGAAGTAGCGCAGCCCGACCCAGTAGTCACCGAAGATGCTGCCGCCCGGCTTGAACCGCCGGAACGCGATGATGTTGCCGATCATCGGCAGGTACCGGAAGATCAGGAAGAACAGCAGGGGCAGGACGGCGAGCGAGTAGAGCTGCCAGTCCCGACGAAGCGCCTGCCGCCAGCTTCGGCGGCGACGCGGTGGACGTGGGCCCGGGCGGGGAGACTGCGCCGCGGCACGGGGCGGTGCCGGCGGCGGCGGCCGTAACGTCGATGTCATCCTCGGCCTCCTAGGCTGAGTGCGGAACGGCCACGAGGGGCTCGACCCGCACCGACGTGAGCAGTTCCCGCTGGTGACCGACCTGGCGCTCGGCGCCGGTGAGCCGCAGAGGCAGCGTCGCCGCCGCGTCGGCGCTGGAGCGTCCCAGCCGTAGTTCGACGTCGCCGGGCTCGACGATCCGTTGGCCGGACAGCCCGATGAACGACGCGACGTCGGCCGGTACGCCGAACGTCACGTGCGCCGACTCGCCGGGCTCCAACGGCACCCGGGTGTACCCGACCAGCCGGACCACCGGGCGCGTGGTCTGCGCGACCGGGTCGTGCAGGTAGAGCTGCACCACCTCGCTGCCGGCCCGCGCACCGGTGTTGCGGATGGTGATCCGCACCCGGGCCTCGCCGTCGACCGGCCAGACCGCCGGCTCGCCGGCGTCGGGGTGCACCTCACCCGCCGGCCCCACCGCGACGGCGTCGGACCAGTCGAAGGTGGTGTAGCTCAGCCCGTGGCCGAACGGGTACGCCGGCGTCGGGTCGACCGAGGAGACCTTGTTGCGACGTCCGAGCGGCGGTGCCAGGTACGTGCCCGGCAGACCGCCCGCGTCACGGGGAACGCTGACCGGTAGGCGGCCGGACGGGTTCACCGCGCCGGTGAGCACCTCGGCGAGTGCCTGTCCGCCACGCTGGCCGAGGAAGAACGCCTGCACCACGGCAGCCGCCGTGTCGAACTCGGGGCCGAGCGCGTACGGCCGCCCGGTCATCAGCACCAGGACGACCGGGGTGCCGGTGGCGAGGACGGCCCGGACCAGCTCGGCCTGAACGCCCGGCAGTCGCAGGTCCGCGGCGTCGCAGCCCTCGCCGGAGGTGCCCCGGCCGAACATTCCCGCTCGGTCACCGACGGCGAGCACGCAGACGTCGGCGGCGGCGGCCGCCGCGACCGCCGCCGGGATGCCCGAGGTGTCCTCGCCGGTGACGGCGCAGCCCGGCACGTGGGTGAGCAGCGGGACCCGTCGGGCCAGTTCGTCGCGCAGTGAGGGGATGTCCAGGCCGAGTCCGTACTCGCTGTGGTGGACGCCGACGTGGTTGGGGAAGGAGTAGCAGCCGAGCAGGGCCATCGGGTCGTCGGCGACCGGGCCCACCAGGGCGACCCGTTGACCGGCGGGCAGCGGCAGCACGCCGGTGTTGCGCAGCAGGACGACGGACTCCCGGGCCAGGCGTACGGCGACGTCCTGGCTGGTCTCGTCGTCGAGGCGCAGGTTCGCCACGTCGTCGGGCAGTTCCCGCCAGTCCTCGTCGAGCAGACCGATTTCGATCTTCTGGGTCAGCACCCGGCGTAGCGCGCGGTCGATCAGCGCCTCGTCGACGTCACCTCGACGGACTGCCGCCACCAACGGGGGGCCGAAGGCGTCCACGGTGGGCAGTTCGACGTCGATTCCGGCGCGCAGGGCGAGCCGGGCGGCGTCCGCGGCGTCCCCGGCGACACCGTGCAGGGTCTGGAGGAAGCGCACGGCGAAGTAGTCGGCGACCACGGTGCCGGTGAAGCCCCACTCGTCGCGCAGCAGCCCGGTCAGCAGCGCCTCGTCCGCGGCGACCGGCAGGCCGTCGATCTCGGCGTAGGAGTTCATCACCGAGCGCGCGCCGCCGAGCCGCAGAGCCATCTCGAACGGCGGCAGGATCACGTCGGCCAGCTCGCGGTGGCCCATCGGCACCGGGGCGAGATTGCGCCCGCCCCGGGAGGCGGAGTAGCCGGCGAAGTGTTTCAGGGTCGCCACGACACCCGCCCGTTCGAGACCCCGCACGTACGCCGCCCCGGTCGTTCCCACCAGGTACGGGTCCTCGCCGATCGTCTCCTCGGTGCGGCCCCAGCGGTAGTCCCGGGTGACGTCGAGGACGGGCGCGAGCCCCTGGTGTACGCCGGCGGCACGCATCGACCGCCCGATCCGACCGGCCATCTCCTCGACCAGCTCGGGATCGAAGGCAGCGCCCCAACCCAGCGGGGTGGGGTAGACGGTGGCCCGCCAGGCCGCGAACCCGGTGAGGCATTCCTCGTGCACCTGCGCCGGAATTCCGAACCGGCTGGCGGCCATGATCTGCGCCTGGGACGCGGCCAACGACCGGGCGCCGAGCACCGGGTCGACCGGCGCGGTGCCGAACGGGCGGGTGAGTTGGCCCAGCCCGTGCTGGATGATGTCGGTCCACGGTGGCGTGCCGTCGATCATGTCGGACTGGTGCGGAGCGACGCCCTCGCCGGAGGCCTCGGCGCCGACCCAGACGCCGACGAGCTGGGCGATCTTTTCCTCCAGCGTCATCAGCGACACGAGCGCCTCGGCCCGCTCGGGCGACGGCATCCGCGGATCGCGCCACGGCGCTACGTCACTGTCGACCGGCGACTGACTTGTCATGCCGAGACCCCTTAGTTCCGGCCACATCCGCGGCCTGATGGAGCCAGCTTCGCGGCGGATGGTTCACGATCCGAAATTTTCCGGAAACCTGCGTAACCTTTTCGGCAACCTAAGTGTCCTGCCGGTACCTGTCAAGAGGTTCATCTATGCCCGGGAGCGCCCCTTCCTGCACTCTGTCAGCGGATCGTGGACGCTGCGTTGTGCGGGGGCCGGGGCTGTCCGCGAACGGGGTCGGATCGATCGCCGCATCGGCTGGCGCGAACGACCTTTCGTGTTAGGGTCTTCCGAAACTTTCGGATGCTGTTGAGGCTGCGATGACAGAGCACCGTCCGCTCGACCCACCCGCCTCCACCACCATCGCGACCATCGCCAATGATGTCGGTGTCTCGGTCGCCACGGTCTCCAAGGTCCTCAACGGACGAGGTGATGTCGCCCCCGGCACCAGAGCGCGTGTCGAGGAGAGTCTGGACCGCCACCGGTACCAGCGCCGCAATCGGCGACCCTCGTCCAGCGGAGGACGCGTGGACCTCGTGTTCCACGAGTTCGACACCGGATGGGCGATGGAGATCCTGCGCGGCGTCGAGGCGGTGACCAGCGCTGCCGGCCTCGGCCTGTCCGTCGCCCAACTCGACGGCGCGCACCGCCCACCGCCACGCTGGCTCGACGCGGTGCTCGCGGACCGTCCACTGGGGGTGGTGTTCGTCCTCTCCCACCTGGCCGAGGCGCAGCAACAGCACCTGCGGCGCCACGGCATCCCGTTCGTCGTCGTCGACACCGACAGCGCGACCTCGGCGTCGGTGCCCACCGTCGGGTCCAACAACTGGAACGGTGGCCTGCTCGCCGCCCGGCACCTGCTGGAGTTGGGACACCGGCGGATCGCGATCATCTCCGGTCCACCCGATGTGCTCTGCAGCCGCGCCCGCGCGGCCGGCTTCCAGTCCGCGCACGAGGAGGCCGGGGTGCCGATCGACCGCGAGCTGACCCGCTACGGCAGCTTCTCGGCGGGCACCGGACACGCCCACGGGCTGCACCTGCTGCGTCGACCGGACCGGCCCACGGCCATCTTCGCCGGCTCGGACATCCAGGCGATGGGGGTGCTCCGTGCCGCGCGGCAGTGCGGCCTTCGCGTGCCCGAGGACCTTTCGGTGATCGGGTACGACAATCTGCCGGTCTCCGCCTGGACCGATCCGGCTCTCACCACCATCAACCAGCCGCTGCGCGACATGGCCGGCATCGCCACCCAGATGTTGCTCGAGCTGGCCCGGGGCACCGAGCCGGCGACCAGCCGGATCGACCTGGTGACCGAGTTGGTCGTCCGGGAGAGCACCGCACCCCCCGTTCAGCCGCACTGACCCTGCGAGGACCCGTGTCGTACTCCGCCCCCCACCTCGACGGACTTGAGCGGTACTCGCCCACCGTCGTCGAACCCGAGGACTTCGACCAGTTCTGGAGCGACACCCTCGCCGAGGCGACCGCCCGACCGGTACTCGTCGACGTCCGCCCGGAGCCCACCGACCTGCCGCTGTTGGATTCCTGGAACGTCACGTTCGCGGGTTTCGGCGGTGATCCCGTGCGCGCCTGGTACACCCGCCCGGCGGGCGCACGAGGTCCGCTGCCCGCCGTGGTGGAGTACGCCGGCTACGGCCGCGGCCGTGGCCTACCGCACGAGCGGCTGACCTGGCCGGTGGCCGGGTACGCCCACCTGCTGATGGACAACCGGGGTCAGGCGGGGCAGTACGGCGCCGGGGACACTCCCGACCCGCACGGCGCACCCGGCGGCCCCTGGCCGGTCACCTGGGGAATCCTCGATCCGGCTGACTACCACTACCGCCGACTGATCACCGACGCGGTCCGGGCGGTCGAGGCGGTCCGCGCCCTGCCGGGGGTCGACGCGGACCGGGTTGCCGCGGTTGGCAACAGTCAGGGCGGCGGTCTCGCCCTGGCCGTGTCCGGCCTGGTGGACGATCTCGCGGCCGTGCTGACCACCGCCCCGTTCCTCTGCGACATGCAGCGGGCCGTCCGGCTCAGCGACCTCGCGCCGTACGGCGAGATCGCCCGGTACCTGGCCGTGCACCGGGAGGCGGAGACGGCCGTGTGGCGCACCCTGTCCTACGTGGATGCGGTCAGTCTCGCGCGGCGCGCGACGGCGCCTGCGCACTTCGGGATCGGCCTGCGGGACACCGTCTGCCCGCCGAGGTCCGGCTTCGCCGCCTACAACCAGTACGGTGCCGCGGCCGGCCTACCGGTCCCGCCCGAGCGGGAAATGCATGTCTACCCGTTCAACGGCCACGAGGGCGGCGAGGCCGTCCACGTCCGTCGTCAGCTGCGTTGGCTCGGCGCGCGGCTCCAGCCGACGGGCGCGTCGGCGCGGTGAGCGGGCACGCACCGGCGCGACGGTAACCAGCGGTGAGCGCTCACCTGGCGCGACCGTCAGCACCTTTCGCAGCCGTGGTCGGGCGTTGGTCTGTTGCCGCTGTTAGCGATAACACGTTATGGTGCCGGCAGGCGGAGTGAAGGGCACACCACCGCCGGGTTCATCGATCCGTCGCTCACCGACCATCGATGGCCATGCCAGCTGCGGAGTTCGACCACCAGTGACGACGTCCGGGCTCCTGGTCGTTCCGCCGCTCCCCCTCGCGTACCGCGCGCGGCCCCGCCTCGTCGTGGCCGCTGCCGTCGCGCCCCGACCACCTGAGGACGTCCCATGAGCAGTCCATCGCCTGCCCCTCCAGCACCCGTGACCACCGCCACCGGTCCGCGACCCCGCGGGGCCCGCCTGTGGTGGGCAGCGCTCGCCGCCGTCGCCGCCATGGCCGCCGCCGTTCCGATCGCGACGGCTCCCGCGAGCGCCGAGTCCAACGGCGGGGTACGCGTGATGCCCCTCGGCGACTCGATCACCGACGGATTCAACGTCGCTGGCGGATACCGCATCGAACTCTGGCAACGGTTCACGGCCGGTGGCTACCGCATCGACTTCGTCGGCTCACAGTTCAACGGCCCTTCCAGCCTCGGCGACCACGACCACGAGGGCCATTCCGGGTGGACCATCGCCCAGATCGACGCCAACGTCGTCAACTGGCTGCGGGCCACGAACCCGCGCACCGTGCTGCTGCACATCGGCACCAACGACATGTACGGCGACACGTCCGGCGCCCCGGCCCGGCTGGCCACCCTGGTCGACCGGATCACCACCACCGCCCCGAACGCCGACGTTTTCGTGGCGACGATCATCCCCAAGTCCGGCGCGGACACCCAGGTCCGGGCGTTCAACGCGGCCATCCCCGGGATCGTGCAGACCAGGGCCGCCGCCGGTAAGCGCGTCCACCTCGTCGACATGTACCGCGCCCTGACGCTGAGCGACCTGGCCGACGGCGTCCACCCCAACGCCACCGGCTACCGCAAGATGGCCACCACCTGGTACGACGCGCTCCGGTCGGTGCCCGGCAGCATCGGGGGCGACACCCCTCCCACCACCACGCCGCCGCCGACCACGCCGCCGCCGACCACCCCGCCGCCGACGGGTGGGTGCCGCGTCACGTACACGGTCAACGCCTGGAGCAGCGGTCTCACCGCGTCCGTGTCGGTGACCAACACGGGCAGCACGCCGGTCAACGGTTGGGCGCTCGCGTTCACGCTGCCGGGCGGGCAGACCATCACCAGCGGCTGGAACGCCAACTACTCCCCGTCGAGCGGCACGGTGAACGCCCGCAACGTCTCCTACAACGCGACGATCGCGCCGAACACCTCGGTCGACGTCGGCTTCCAGGCCACCCACACCGGCAACACCGGTCGACCGTCCGCCTTCACCCTCAACGGCGCCGCCTGCGCGGTCGCCTGACACCACCCGTCGCGGTGCCGGGCTACCGGGGGCCCGGCACCGCGCCCGTCGCACCGTCTTCGTCAGGCGACGGCCACCACCATGGTCAGGGGCGGCGGGTCATGGGGAGCGGTGCCTACGATGGCCCAGCGGTTCGCCGAGAACCACCTGCGTACCGTCGACGGCATCATCGGCGCCCTGCTCGCCCTCGACCCGGCTCCGCTGACTGTCGCCCGCGATCCAGCCCGCCGCGTGATCGGCACCTGCCGCCACTTCGCCGTACTCAGCTGTGCCCTGCTGCGGTACCGCGAGATCGCGGCCCGCGCACGCTGTGGCTTCGCCACCTATTTCCACCCGGGGCAGGGCGTGGACCACTGGATCACCGAGTATCGGCACGACGGCCGCTGGGTGCGGATCGATTCCGAGATTCTGGGCGGCGCGCTCGTGGCGAAGCCCGAAGACCTCGCCACCGGCGAGTTCCTCAGCGGCGGCGAGGCGTGGACAGCCTTCCGCGAAGGCCGTATCGACGCCGCGAAGTTCGGTGTGTACGGCACCGGGAACTGGGGACCGGCGGAGATCCGCGGTAACACGGTCAAGGACCTCGCCGCGCTGAACAAGGTCGAGATGCTGCCGTGGGATGAGTGGGGGCGGATGGACGCCTCCTACCGGGGCGAGACCGGTCCCGACTACGACGCGCTCATCGACACGATGGCAGCCGTGTGCGCGGCCGACGACAATCGTGGCGTCGCCGATCTCTATGCCTCTGAAGACTTCACGGTGCCGGCTCAGCTCGTGTGCTGAGCAGGGTGCGCCGGTACCCCTGACCAAGCGCCGTCGCAGGATCAGCCCGCTTCGCCAACCGCACAGAGGACGGGCGCGACGCGTTGCGTCGCCGCCCCGTCAGCGTGCGGTGATGCTCAGGAGGCGGTGCAGGATCGCACCTCTGGACGGGTCCAGTTGCCGTTGGCCATGGTGGTGAAGCCGAAGACGTTGCCGCTGCCGTTCGACCGCATGGTCATGACGCTCCCGCTGCTGTCCCAGCTCGGGGTGCCGTTCCAGGTGTTCGACACCTTCTGCGGCGAGATGACCGCGACGACGACGGTCCAGTTGCTCGCCCCGGTGACGGTCACCTCACTGTTGAACCGGTCGCCCCATCGGGTGGCGTCGCGCAGCGTGGCGGTGCAGCTGCCGGCCGGCGGGT